>JAQGNA010000500.1 GCA_028292075.1 Rhodoferax sp.
GCGACAGCAGCACGCAGACCACCAGCCAGAAGCGCGCACGCGGCCGGTCCTCGCGCTCGGCTGCCCGCTTGGCCAGCTGGTTGGGCCACAGGCTCGCCAGCATCACCACGGTGTTGAGGCTGCCCCAGAGCAGGTCGGGCGGCGGCGCGCCGATGGGCCAGTGCAGGGCGATGCCGCGCAGGTAGAAATACATGAGCACGCCGATGCCGAACACCGTGGCCTCGACCAGCATCAGCCCGGCGGTGCTCCACCACATGAGGCTCTGGTGGCTGAAGCGGTAGGTCGGCAGGCCGCTCACGTCGAGCGGTGGCGCGGCCGATGGTCCCGCTTGGGCGAGGGGCTCGCTCATGGCGACACCGCGTGGGCGCGGCCGCGTTCGGTCTCGCGGCGGTTGGGCCAGAACCAGCCGATCAGGCCGACGGTCACCGGCACCGCCAGCCAGGGCACCGACCACGGCGTGAACACCGAGGCGACGAACAGCGCGGTGGTGGCCAGGGCACTGAAGAACGGCCAGGCCGTGGGCGAGGGGAAGAGGGGCCGGCTTTCGGGCCGCGCTTCCACCGCGCTGGTCACCAGCACCTCGCGTGCGTCGGCGGCCAACCCGGCCACTGCGCTGGGCTGGCCCGCCGGCGCGGCCTGCCAAAGCGGATCGGCGCCGTACACCACGGGCATCACGTCGAAGTTGTGGGCCGGCGGCGGGCTGGCCGCGCTCCATTCTAGGGTGCCGGCGCCCCACGGGTCGGCAATGGCCACCGTGCCGTGCCGCCAGCTCCGCACCACGTTGACAATGAACAGCAGCATGGCGACGGCGATCACCGCCGCGCCGAGGCTCGCCAGCAGGTTCATGCCGTCCCAGCCGAGCCCTGGCTGGTAGGTCCACACGCGGCGCGGCATGCCGTGCAGGCCCAGCAGGTGCATCGGAAAGAAGGTCAGGTTGAAGCCGATGAAAAAGAGCCAGAAGTGCCACAGCCCCAACCGCTCGCCGAGCATGCGGCCGGTGAACTTGGGGAACCAGTAGTAGATGGCGCCGAACAGCGGAAACACCGCCCCGCCCATCAGCACGTAATGCAGGTGCGCCACGACGAAATAGGTGTCGTGCACCTGCAGGTCGATGGGCACCGCGCCGAGCATGATGCCGGTGAGCCCGCCCAGCACCAGGATCACGAAGAAGGCCAGCACGAAGTACAGCGGCGTCCGAAAGTGGACGCGGCCCGTGAACAGCGTGGCGATCCAGCAGAAGATCTGCAGCGCGGAGGGCACGGCGATGGCCAGGCTCGCCGCCGTGAAGAAGCCCTTGCCGATCTCCGGCAGGTTGGTGGCGAACATGTGGTGCACCCACAGCCCGAAAGCCAGGAACGCGGTGGCCACCAGCGCCATCACCATGGCGTTGTAGCCGAAGATCGGCCGGCGCGCGAAGGTCGGAATGATCGACGAGATGAAGCCCAGCGGCGGAATGAAGATCAGGTAGACCTCGGGGTGGCCGAAGAACCAGAACAGGTGCTGCCACAGCAACACATCGCCACCGCGGCCAGGGTTGTAGAAGTGCGTGCCGACCAGGCGGTCGAGGATCAGCGCGGTGCTGCCCAGCATCACCGAAGGCATCGCGAACAGCACCATGAACTGCGTCACCAGCGTGGCCCAGACGAACAGCGGCATTCGGTTGAGGTGCATGCCCGGTGCCCGCATCTTGAAGATGGTGGTGATCAGCACAATGGCCTCGAGCAGCGCCGACAGCTCGGTGAAGGTTATCATCTGCGCCCACACGTCCACGCCCTTGCCGGGGGAGTAGTCGGACGAAGACAGCGTCGGGTAGCTGAACCAACCTGCCGCCGGGCCGGCGCCCATCGCGAAGGCCACGAACAGGAACACCCCGCCCATCAGGAAGATCCAGTACGCGAACGCGTTCATGCGTGGAAACGCCACGCTGCGGGCGCCGATCATCAGCGGCACCAGGTAGGTGGCCACGGCCTGCATCACCGGCACGGCAAAGAGAAACATCATGGTCGTGCCGTGCATGGTGAAGAGCTGGTTGAACAGCTCCGGGCCCATCGACTGCGCTACCGGCCGGGCCAGCTGCCAGCGGATCGCCAGCGCCAGCAGCCCGCCGAGAAAGAAGAACACGAAGGTCGTCACGATGAAGCGCCGTGCGATCGTCTTGTGGTTGATGGCGGCCAGCCGCCCGCGCCAGCCGGGCGGATCGCGCCAGGTGGCCTGGAGCGCGGCCAGCACCCTCGCGTCGGCGCCGGGCCCGTCGCGCAGGCAGGGCACCGGGGTGGAAGGGTGGGCGGCGCTCACTTCAGGCCCTCCAGGTAACTGACCACTAGCGCCACGTCGTCGTCGCCGAACGGCGCCGGCGGCATGGTGGCCGAAGGCTTGAGCGACTGCGGGTTGCGCACCCATCGGAGCAGGTTGGTGCGGTCGTTGGTTGCGGTGCCGGCGGCGATCATCGGTCGGCTGGCCAGGTGCGTGAGATCGGGCCCGAGCGTGCCGGCCGCGGCGGTGCCGCGCACCGTGTGGCACTGCGCGCAGTTCGCCTGCATGAACAGCTTTTGGCCCCGTTGCGCCTCGGCGCTGGCCGGCGCGGCGGCGGTGGCCTGCTGCGCGGCTTGCCAGGCGGCAAATGCCTCGGGCGGCTCGGCCCGCACGCCGAACGCCATCAGCGCATGCTCGGCGCCGCAAAATTCGGCGCACTGGCCGCGGAAGTCGCCGGGGCGGTCGGCCTGGAACGCGATGGTGGTGGTGCGTCCGGGGAGCATGTCCTTCTTGCCGTGCAGGTTGGGCACCCAGAAGGTGTGGATCACGTCGCTGCTCTGAAGCGTGACCACCACCGGCCGCCCCACGGGCACATGCAGGTCGCTCGACACGCCGAACGCCGGCGTGCCATCGGTCGTGCGGTAGCGGGTCTCCCACCACCACTGGTGGCCGATCATCTCGAGCTGCAAGGCATTGCCGGCGGGCAGGCGCGATAGCGAACGGTCGGTGAGCACGTCGGTCGCCAGCAGCCCGGCCAGAAGCACGCCGCAAAGCACGGTGGCACCGAACACCCAGCGGCGTGGCCCGGGCTCGTGGGCCGGCGCATCGTGAGGTGCGGTGGTGGCCGACCGCCGTGCCGCGCGGGTGCCACGCATCAGCCCCCAGAGCAGCGCCGCCAGCACGGCCGCGAAGACCACCGTGCAAAGCCATAGCGTGCCGTTCCAGAGGTTGAAGATGGTCTGCGCCTGGACGCCGGCAGGCCGCAGGGCGCTCTGGTTTTCGGCGGCCAGGGCGATGCCTTGCGCTGCGCCAGCCACCAGGCTCAGGGTTGCCGTCCTGCCCCAAGGCGACAGGGTGCGGCGTCCTCCGGCCTGTGGCGGCGAGTGCCGCTCGGCCGTGGTATGGGGGGCTTCGAATCTGGCGGTCATCATGCGTTGATTTACGGCGGCGAACGGTCTTGGCGCACGGAGCGCAGTGCGTCCGGCACGTCCTGTTCCTACAAATTCTGCGTGGCTTGGCTGACGTTGCGCGGCCGTGGCCGCTCCTTATTCTGTAGGACAAAACCATCACTACAACGGGAGCAGCGCGTGAGCGAACCCAAGTTTGAAACATACGAACATCCGGCCGGCGGCTGGGGTTCTCTGAAGGCCGTGACCAGCATCCTGCTGCATGAGCACATCCCCTTGCTGGGCGCCAAGGCGCTGGCCAAACAGAACAAGCACGACGGCTTTGCCTGCGTCAGCTGCGCCTGGGCCAAGCCGCATCCACCGCATGCGGCGGAGTTCTGCGAGAACGGTGCCAAGGCAACCGCCTGGGAACTCACCGCGAAGCGGGTGACCGCCGATTTCTTTGCCGCGCACACCGTGACGGAGCTCGAGCGCTGGAGCGACCACGACCTTGAAGCCATAGGCCGACTCACGGAGCCCTTGCGCTACGACGCGGCCAGCGACCGCTACCTTCCCGTGGCCTGGGACGCCGCCTTCGCCGACATCGGTGCCGAGCTGCGCCAGCTGCGCGGCACCGGGCCCGACCAGACGGTGTTCTACGCCTCGGGCCGGGCCTCGCTCGAGACCAGCTACCTGTACCAGCTGCTGGCCCGCGTCTACGGCACCAACAACCTGCCGGACAGCTCCAACATGTGCCATGAGAGCACGTCGGTGGCGCTGCCGCTGTCGATCGGGGTGCCGGTCGGCACCGTGACGCTCGAAGACTTCGAGCATGCCGACGCCATCTTCTTCTTCGGCCAGAACGTGGGCGTCAGCAGCCCGCGCATGCTGCACCAGCTGCAGGACGCCCGCAAGCGCGGCGTGCCCATCGTCACCTTCAATCCGCTGCGCGAGGCCGGCCTGGTGAGCTTTGCCAACCCACAGTCGCCGACCGAGATGCTCACGCCGGCACAGACGAAGATGAGCACGCTGTACCTGCAGCTGAAGAACGGTGGCGACCTGGCCGCCATCACCGGCATGTGCAAGTCGCTGCTCGACGCCGAAGACGCGGCGCAGGCCGCCGGAGCGCCGGGTGTGCTCGATGTGGACTTCATCGCCGAACACACCGACGGCTTCGATGGCTTCGCCAAGGCGGTGAAGGCCACCTCGTGGGAAGACATCGAACGCGAGTCGGGCCTGGTGCGGTCCGACCTCGAAGCGGCGGCCACCGTCTTCGGCACGGCCCGCTCGGTGATCGCGGTCTACGGCATGGGGCTCACGCAGCACCGCAAGGGCGTGGCCAACATCCAGATGCTGGTCAACCTGCTGCTGATGGGCGGCCACATGGGGCGCCAGGGCGCGGGCATCTGCCCGGTGCGCGGGCATTCGAACGTGCAGGGCCAGCGCACCGTGGGCATCACCGAAAAGCCCGAGCTCGCACCGCTCGACAAGATGGCCGAGCGCTATGGTTTCGAGCCGCCACGGCACAAGGGCATGAACACCGTGGAAGTGTGCGAAGGCGTGATCGACGGCAAGGTGCGCGCCTTCATCGGGCTCGGCGGCAACTTCGTGCGGGC
>JAQGNA010000509.1 GCA_028292075.1 Rhodoferax sp.
GCGCGTTTTTCTCGCCCTGGCCGAAACCGCACGGCACCGACATGCCGGGCAAGCCGGCCAGGCTGGTGGAAAGCGTGAAGATATCGGCCAGGTAGTTCGCTACCGGGTCGTCGGCCCTGGCGCCGAGATCCCAGGCAACGGTCGGCGCGACCGGCCCCATGATCACGTCGCACTGCGCGAACGCAGCCTGGAAATCCTGCGCGATCAGGCGGCGGATTTTTTGCGCCTGCAGGTAATACGCGTCGTAGTAGCCGTGGGACAGTACATACGCGCCGACCAGGATGCGGCGCTTGACCTCGTCGCCGAAGCCCTCGGCGCGGGTCTTCTTGTACATGTCGATGAGGTCGGTGTACTGCGCGGCGCGGTGGCCGAACTTCACGCCGTCGAAGCGGCTCAGGTTCGAGCTGGCCTCGGCCGGCGCGATGATGTAGTACACCGGAATCGAAAGCTCGGTGCGCGGGAGCGAGATTTCCACCAGCTTCGCACCCAGCTTTTCGTATTCCTTCAGGGCCGCGTCCACGGCGACGCGGACGTCGGGCGACACGCCGGCGTTGAAGAACTCCTTGGGCAGACCGATGCGCAGGCCTTCGATCGACTGGCCGAGGCCGGCCGAATAGTCTTCGGCAGGCACGTCGAGCGAGGTCGAGTCGCGGTCGAGGTCGGGGCCGCACATGGCGGTAAGCAGCAGCGCGCAGTCTTCGGCCGTGCGCGCCATCACGCCGGCCTGGTCGAGGCTCGAGGCAAAGGCGACCATGCCGTAGCGCGAGGCGCGGCCGTAGGTCGGCTTGATGCCGGTGATGCCGCAGAACGATGCCGGCTGGCGAATGGAGCCGCCGGTGTCGGTGCCAGTGACGGCCGGCGCCAGGCGCGCGGCCACGGCCACGGCGCTGCCGCCCGACGAGCCACCGGGAATGCGGCTGGTGTCCCAGGGGTTCAGCGCCGGCTTGAAGGCCGAGTTTTCGTTGGCCGAGCCCATGGCGAACTCGTCGCAATTGAGCTTGCCGAGCGTCACCGCACCCTGTTCGGCGAGCTGGCGCACCACCGTGCCGTCGAACGACGAGCGGTAGCCCGCCAACATTCTGGAGCCGGCGGTGGTGGCGAAATCCTTGGTGACGAAGATGTCCTTGTGGGCGATGGGCACGCCTTCGAGCGTGCCGCCCGTGCCTGCCGCGAGCCGGGCGTCTGCCGCGGCGGCCTGGGCCAGCGTTACTTCGGGGTCTGTGGCGAGGAAGGCGCCGAGCGACGCCTGGTCGGCCATGCGCGCCATGAAGTGCCGGGCGGCTTCGACCGCGGACACTTTCCTGTCGCGCAGCTGGCGGGCGAGTTCGGCGACGCTCAGGTCGTGCAGGGCGGTGGCGCTGGAGGGCGTGCTGGAGGTGCTAAGGGAAGCACTGGAAGTGTTGATGCTCATGACGCCAAGCTCATTCGATCACTTTGGGGACGAGAAACAGACCGCGTTCGACCGCCGGCGCGGTGCGCTGGTTGGCCTCGCGCTGGTTGGTCTCGGTGACGATGTCGTCGCGCAGGCGCAGCGTGATGTCGTGCATGACGGCCACCGGATGGGCCAGCGGCTCGATGCCGGTGGTGTCGACCGCGCGCATCTTTTCGACGATGTCGAAGAAGCCGTTGATCTGTGTCAGCAGGCGTTCACTTTCGGCGGGTTGCAGTTCGAGCCGCGCGAGGTTCGCGATGCGGTCAAGGTCTTGTGTGTTGAGTGACATAGGGATCGTGCGGGGCTCGAATGAAGCGCGTGTAAAAGTAGAGCTGCAGGCCCGCCAGTGGTAGTTATTCACAGGGGATGCGGTATTATCCCGCCTTTGGTCCAACGGCTGCGAAGACGCCCGTATTGGCTCCGAAAACCCCTATTTTCACCCGTTTGATAGCGGCGATGGCCGGCCGAAGCGCTTGCCATGCCCGAGAGGATTCTGCATGTTTGGAGCTTTCCGTCGGTACTTTTCGACCGACCTGGCCATCGACCTTGGCACAGCCAACACCCTGATCTACGTGCGAGACAAGGGCATCGTGCTGGACGAACCTTCGGTCGTTGCCATTCGCCATGAGGGCGGGCCCCAAGGCAAGAAGACGATCCAGGCCGTCGGCAAGGAAGCCAAGGCCATGCTAGGCAAGGTGCCCGGCAACATCGAGGCCATCCGTCCGATGAAGGACGGTGTCATCGCCGACTTCACCGTCACCGAGCAAATGCTCAAGCAGTTCATCAAGATGGTGCACCCGCGTGGCGTGTTCCGTCCCAGCCCGCGCATCATCATCTGCGTGCCTTGCGGCTCCACCCAGGTCGAGCGCCGCGCCATTCGCGAGTCGGCTCTCGGCGCCGGCGCCTCCCAGGTCTACCTGATCGAAGAACCCATGGCAGCCGCCATCGGCGCTGGCCTGCCGGTCAGCGAGGCCAGCGGCTCGATGGTGGTCGACATCGGCGGCGGCACCACCGAAGTCGGCGTGATTTCGCTGGGCGGCATGGTCTACAAGGGCAGCGTTCGCGTGGGCGGCGACCGTTTCGACGACGCCATCATCAACTAC
>JAQGNA010000551.1 GCA_028292075.1 Rhodoferax sp.
AGCGCCCAGCCCCGAACCTCAATCCGGCGCAGCCGCGACCAGTACCCGCAAGCGAAACAGCGCATGCCGCACGCTGGCCTCGCGAATCGCAGCGCGGTCGCCTTCAAAGCATCGTTTCTCGCTGCTCAGGATGCCCCTGATCGACCAGCCGAACCACACCGTACCCACCGGCTTTTCCGCGCTGCCACCCGTGGGCCCGGCGACGCCTGTCACGGCCACGGTGGCCTGGGCACCCGAGTGCCGCAGCGCCCCGGCTGCCATGGCGCGTGCCACCGGTTCGCTGACAGCGCCGTGGGTGGCGATCAGCGCCGCGTCCACGCCGATCATCTCGTGCTTGGCTTCGTTGGAATAGGTGACGAAGCCACGGTCGAACCAGGCACTGGAGCCGGCAAGATCGGTGCAGGCGCCGGCGATCAGGCCGCCGGTGCAGCTTTCGGCGGTGGCGATGGTCCAGCCTTTCTGCAGCAGCAGATCGGCCAGCGGCGCGACGGCGTCGTGCATCAGAAGAACCTCCAGGCGGCCAACACCAGCAGCGTGCAGAAGGCGGCCACCAGGTCGTCGAACATGATGCCGAAGCCGCCCCGGGCATTGAAGCCCTTGAAGGCCTGATCGGCCCAGGCCACCGGGCCGGGCTTCACCGCATCGAAAAAGCGGAACAGCACGAAAGCCGCGGCCTGGCCCCACAGCCCGGCCGGCATCACCAGCCACAGGATGAGCCAGAAGGCCACCACCTCGTCCCAGACGATGGCGCCTGGGTCGGCCACGCGCATGTGCTGCGCGCACACCGTGCAGGCCCACCAGCCCACCACCAGCGACACCGCGATGAGCCAGCCGAATTGCGCCTGCGTCAGGTAGCCGCCCAGCACCAGGTAAGCGAGCCAGGCCCACAACGTGCCGGCCGTGCCGGGTGCAATCGGGCTCAGGCCGGCACCGAAACCCAGCGCAATGAAGTGCGCGGGGTGCGAGAGCATGAAGCGGGCCGTGGGGCGCAGCGGCGCGGGCGAGGCCGGAGGTGCGGAAACCGTGGTGGCCGGGCCAGCGCCCTCGGGCGGTGTGGCTGCAGGATGGGACGGAAGCATCCGGCGATTATGGCCGCGGCATGGGGCTGCACAGGGCTGTACAGGGCTGTACGGGGCTGGCTGGGGCCGGGCCCGATCACCCGGCTACCGCCTCAAGCACCCGCGCTGGCGCCGGCGTGCAGCGCTTCAGCCGAACACGGCCTGCCAGAGCGCCAGCACGGCGTCGCGCTCCGCCTTCAGGCCGGGCAGCGGCACCTGTGTAGGCGCTTCGTTCAGCCGCGCCTTGTGCTGCACCCGGCGCAGTTCACGGTAGGCACTGGCCGCGGCCTCGCCCACACCGGCTGGCAACAGGCCGTCGGCCTCGGCGCGCTGAAGCAGCGCGATGTTGCCCACGTTGTCTTGCAATTCGGGGTACCGGTGCGAATACGCCAGCACCAGGTATTGCACGGCGAACTCGGCGTCGACCATGCCGCCGCGGCTGTGCTTGACGTCGAACACATCGGGCTTGACCGGCCGAGCCTGCCGCACCTTGTCGCGCATGGCAACGATCTCGGCGCGCAGGGCGGCCTCGTCGCGCGGGGCGGTGATGACCGCCTGCCGCACCGCGTCGAAGCGGGCCCGCAGGCCGCCGGCGCCGCCGGCGTTAGCGCCTTCGTCGCCCAGCACGAACCGGGCGCGCGTCATGGCCTGGTGCTCCCAGGTCCATCCGGAGTTGCTGCCGCGCTGCTGTTGGTAGTTGGCAAAGGCCTCGAAGGTGGTGACCAGAAGGCCCGAGTTGCCATTGGGCCGCAGCGCGGTGTCGATCTCGAACAGGTCGCCTTCGCCGGTCTTGACGGTGAGCCAGTTGATCATGCGGCGGACGAAGGCGGCGTACACCTCGGGCGCGCGCTCGTCGGCGTCTTCCTCGGTGTCTTCGTAGAGGAACACGATGTCGAGATCGCTGCCGTAGCCCAGCTCCTTGCCGCCCAGTTTGCCGTAGCCGATGATGGCGAATTGCGGCGTGTCGACATGCCGGTTGCGCACGCGTTCCCAGCTCCAGCGTGCCGTCACCCGCAGGATCACCTCGGCCAGCGCGCTGAGGTCGTCGGCCACCTGTTCCACGGTGATGCGGCCTTCGAGGTCGCGGGCGAGCGTGCGGAACAACTCCGCATGGTGGGCGCGGCGCAGCAGGTTGAGCAGGGCTTCTTCGTCGTCTTCGCCGGTGGTCTTCAGCGAGGCCCTGCGCTGCACCAGTTCTTCCTCGAATTCGCTCGGCACGAAGCGCTCGCTCAGCATGGCGTCGCTGGCCAGTTCGTCGATCACGCCAGGGTGCTTCAACAGATAGCGCGCAGGCCACTTTGCCGCGCCCAGCAGGCGCAGCAGCCGCTCGTGCACCGTGGGCCGCTCCAGCAGCAGTGCCAGGTAGCTCTCGCGGCGCAGCAGCGGTTCGATCCAGTCGGCCAGGCGGATGGCCGCCTCCTCGGTGACCTTGCCGTCCTTGACCCATGCCGCAGTGCGCTGCACCAGCCGCACCAGCCGGGCACGTGAATCGTCGCGCAAGGCCAGCACGCGCGGGTGTTCGCACCATTGGCCGATGCGTTGGCCGAAAGCGCCGTTGAGTTGTTCGATCAGAGTGTCCATGCCGATCGGCGCCGCCTTCTCGCCCTTGGGGCCACCACAGCCGCCGGTCTTGCAGGTCTTGCCCTCGGCGGGCCCGCCGAGCAGCTTGTCGAACTCCTGGGCGACGAGTTCGCGGTGCGCGTCCAGGTCGTGGAGAAAGGGGCAGCAGTCGGCATAGCCCATGCTGTGCGCGATCCAGGCGAGGTCGTCGTCCTGCGTGGGCAGCACATGGGTCTGCTGGTCGTCCAGGTACTGGATGCGGTGCTCCACCTTGCGCAGAAATTCATAGGCGCTGGCCAGGGCGTCCGCGGTGGCCTGCGGCATCAGGCTGGCGCGGGCCAGGCGTTGCAGCGCGTCCAGCGTGGAGCGCGTGCGCAGTTCGGGGAACTGGCCGCCGCGCACCACCTGCAGCAGCTGCACCGTGAACTCGATCTCGCGGATGCCGCCCCGCGAGAGCTTCACGTCGTTGGCGCGTTCCGGATGCCCGGCGCTGCGCTTGGCCGCATGCTCGCGGATCTGCCGGTGCAGGATGCGCAAGGCGTCGAACACGTTGTAGTCGAGGTATCGCCGAAAGACGAACGGCAGCACCACGCCACGCATCTCGTGCGCGGTGCCGTTGACGATGCAGCTGCGTGGCGCCACCACCCGGCTCTTCAACCAGGCAAAGCGTTCCCATTCGCGGCCCTGCACCTGCAGGTATTCCTCCAGCGCGCCCAGCGACACGGCAGGTGGGCCGGAGTTGCCGTTGGGCCGCAGCATCAGGTCGACGCGGAACACGAAGCCGTGCTCGGTGGTGTCGCCGACCAGGCCGTACATCAGCTTGACGGCCTTGGCGAAGTATTCCTGGTTGGCGATGCGGCCCCGGCCATCGGGACGGCCGGCGGTCTCGCCGTCGTGGTCGTAGATGTAGATGAGGTCGATGTCGCTCGACACATTGAGCTCGCGGCCGCCGAGCTTGCCCATGCCCACGACCCACATTTCGGCGCGTTCGCCGTTCGGCCCGATGGGCGCGCCATGCCGTTCGTCGAGTTCGAGCCGGGCCTGCGCGCCGGCTGCTTCCAGGGCCAGCTCGGCCAGTTCAGTGACCGCGCGGGTCACCACCGCCAGCGGTGCCTGCTCGTCGCAGTCGAGCGTGACCAGCCGCTCCATCACCAGCTGGCGAAGGGTGCGCAACGCGGCGCCGACCTCGAGGCCCGATGCCCGCAGCACCTCGAAGGTTTGGGTCATGGTGGCACGCACCGGCGGGCCTGGCGGCAGCAGATGCAACTGGTCCGCGTAGCGGCGTCGCAGCCGCTGCACGAAGCGCGAATAGGAAGAGAGGGCCATCGCCGGCGGGTTGGGAATGGTTAACAAATCGTCACCGCCTGAGGTTGAACCGCCGGGCTGGTCCAAGGCTCGAAAGCCAAAGTCCGGCATGCCTGCGGCGCGGAAAGAGCGAAGGTCATAATTCCTATTGCATCCATTTGTCCAATGACTGAATCAACGCCTTCTCCCTCACGCCTGTTGAAGCTGGCTTCCCGTGCAGCGCCCTGGTGCCTGGGTCTTACGGCGGCGGCTTGGCTCGTCTTCGCAATCGCCTGGGGGGCGCTTCACGGCTGGATTGTGCCGCGAATTGGTGAGTTCCGCCCGCAGCTGGAAGCGAAGGTCAGCCAGGCTTTGGGGGTACCGGTTCGCATCGGCGCGATCTCCGCGCGGTCGACCGGATTCATGCCTTCCTTCGAACTGCGCGACGTGGCCTTGCTCGATGCCGAGGGGCGCACGGCCCTGCGGCTGCCGCGCATCCTCGCGTCGCTCTCGCCGGCCTCGGTGTGGAAGCGCGGCTTCGAGCAGCTGGTCATCGAGTCGGCCGAGCTCGACATCCGCCGCCGGGCCGATGGCAAGATCCTGGTTGCGGGGCTCGACATCACCCACACCAACCCGGGGGACACCAGCGCCACCGCCGATTGGCTGTTTGCGCAGACCGAAGTGGTGGTGCGCCAGGGCAGCCTGCGCTGGACCGACGAGCAGCGCGGTGCGGCGCCGCTGGCGCTCGAAGGCGTGGACCTGGTGCTGCGCAACCGCGGCCGCCGCCATGCGATGCGGCTCGACGCCACGCCGCCTGCGGGTTGGGGCGACCGCTTCACCATGATGGCGACGCTGCGCCAGCCGCTCCTGACAACGCACCACGGCCGCTGGCAGGAGTGGGATGGCCCGGCCTACGCCAACTTCCCAAGGGTCGACGTATCTCAACTCAGCCAGTACATCGACCTGGGTGGCCGCGCGACGCGGCGCGACACCAGAGGCCTGGGGGCGCTGCGCGTCTGGACCGACGTGGCGGCGGGCGAATTGCTGGGCGCCACCGCCGACGTGGCGCTGGCCGACGTCGATGTAACGCTGTCGCCGGGCCTGGAGCCGCTGGCACTGGCGTCGCTGCAAGGCCGCGTGGCTGGCAGGCGCATGGCCAATGGCTTCGAGTTCGCAACCGAAGGGCTGGCCTTCACCACCGCCGAGGGTGTGCGCTGGCCGGGGGGCAACCTGTTCCTGAGCGTGCTCGAAGGCGAAGGCCGTGTGGCGGGTCAGGGCCAGTTTCGCGGCGACCGGCTCGACCTGGCCACGCTGTCGCAGATTGCTCGCCGCCTGCCGCTGGCCGAAGCCACGCATGCGGCCCTGGCCGCGTACACCCCCAAGGGGCTGGTGGAGCGCGTCGAGGCCAGCTGGCAAGGGCGCATGGAAGCGCCGTCGAGTTACCGGGCCAAGGGCCGCGTCACCGGGCTGGAGCTTGCCTCCGGTGCGCCGCCTTTGCGCACCACGCCCACGCCACCGCCTGGCCGTCCGGGCTTGCGCGGGGCCAATGTCGACTTCGAGCTGACCCAGGCCGGCGGCAAGGCGGCGCTGGCCATCGAGGACGGGTCGCTCAGCTTTCCTGGCGTGTTCGAGGAGCCGGAGGTGCCGTTCGCGCGATTGTCGGCCGACCTCGGCTGGCAGCGCGATGGCGACAGGCTCGCCGTCAAGGTCAACGGCGTGAACTTCGCCAACGCCGACGCCGAAGGCACGGCGCAGGCCAGCTGGCGCACCGCCGACGCGGTGCTTGCGCCGAACCGCACGCCGAACGGCGCTTCGGACCCTTCGCCCAACGGCAAGACGGACCGCTCAAGATACCCTGGCGTGCTCGACCTGAGCGGCAGCCTGAGCCGTGCAGACGGCACGCGGGTACACCGCTACCTGCCGCTCGGCCTGGGCGACGACGTGCGGCATTACGTGCGCGACGGCGTGACGGCCGGCAGCGCCACGGTCAAGTTCAAGGTCAAGGGCGACCTGAACGACTTCCCCTTTGCCGATGCCCGGCAGGGTGAGTTCAACATCGCCGCCAGCGTGCGCAATGCGACCTACGCCTTCATTCCAAAGCGCATCCAGCCCGCCGACGCCCTGCCCTGGCCGCCGCTCACCCAGCTCGATGGCGAACTGGTGTTCGACCGTGCTTCCATGCGCATCAAGGCCGCGGTGGGCAAGCTGGGTGGCGTGGGCGGCATGCCGGCGCTGCCCGTGACCCGTGCCGAAGCCGAGATTCCGAACCTCGCCCGCACCGTGGTCAACGTGAGCGCCGATGCGCGCGGGCCGCTGGCCGACATGCTCGCCATCGTGCGCGCCTCGCCCATCGATGGCCTCACCAGCCATGCGCTGGCGCAGGCCAGCGCCACCGGCGTGGCCGACCTCAAGCTGCGGCTCGCCCTGCCCATTGCCGCCATCGACACGAGCAAGGTGCAGGGCAGCGTGACGCTGGCCGGCAACGACGTGCAGCTCGCGCCCGACACCCCGGTGCTGGGCGGGGCGCGCGGTGTGGTGGGTTTCAGTGAAGCCGGCTTCAACATCGCCGGCGGCCAGGCCCGGGTGCTGGGGGGCGACCTGAAGTTCGAAGGCGGCGCCCAGCCGCCGCCCGCGCCCGGCGCCGAACCGGTGCTGCTGTTCCGCGGGCAGGGCCAGGTGACCGCCGAAGGCCTGCGCCAGGCGCACGAAATCGAGAGCCTGGCGCGCATCGCCGAGAACGTGAGCGGCAGCACCGCCTACAGCGCGGTGTTGTCCATCCGCCGCGGCGTGCCCGAGGTCACCCTCACCAGCAGCCTGCAGGGCCTGGCCCTCAACCTGCCCCCGCCCCTGAACAAGACCGCCGACAGCAGCCTGCCCTTGCGGTTGGAGCGCAGCCTGACGCCGGCGTCGGCGGCCAACCCGAAGGCAGCCTTGCAGGACCAGCTGGCGCTGGAGATCGGTCGTGTCTTGTCGGTGAGCTACACCCGTCACATCGGCGGAAACGGCGCAAACGGCGCAAACGGCGCAAACGCCGGAGACGCCGGCAGTGGGGCCCAGGCCGCGCGGGTGCTGCGCGGCAATGTACAGGTCGGCACCCCGGCCAGCGCAACGCCACCGGCACAGGACGGCGTGGTGGCCGACGTCAACCTCGACTGGATCAACCTCGACGCCTGGGAAAGCCTGTTGGCCTCGGGGCCCGTACATGAGGCCGGCGCCCGGGCCGGGCCGCCCGCTCCCTACGCCGCGGCCAAAGTGCACGCCGGCAAGTCATCGCCTGCCGACACCGCTGCGCTGCAGGCCTACCTGCCGAACCGCGTCACGCTGCGCGCCCGGGAGTTCTCGACCGGCGGGCGCACGCTGCACGCCCTGGCCGTCACCGCCACCCGCGACGACCAGGCCTGGACGGGCGACATCGATGCCACGGAGCTGAGCGGCTATGCCGAATACCATCCGGCCGCCACCGGTGCCGGCCGCGTCTACGCGCGCCTTAAG
>JAQGNA010000574.1 GCA_028292075.1 Rhodoferax sp.
GCGCGGCCTGCCATCGGCCGTGGCCACCTCGGCATAGGGTCGGCCGTCCGCACTGGCGGTGCCACGCAACCAGTCATGGATGACCTGCAACTCGTAGCTGCTGAACACGCCGAACATTTCCGCGCGGTCGCCCTGCAGCAGGCCCCAGAAACGACTTTCCTCGGCTGGCGCATCGCGCCTAATCCAGCCGGCCGTCTCGAGCGCCGACAGGAATGCCGGCACTTCTTCGGGTGTGGCGAGCCAGTCGTTCACACTGCGGCCGGCCACCCGGCAATAGTCGGAATGCGCACCCTGGCCCGCAGTGCTCTTGTGGCGGAAGATGCGGACCACTTCGGCGTCGATATCGAAGCCGCCGATCACGTCATTGGTTCCCACGCCGGCATTGCTCAGCAGATAGCCGTTGCGCACCCGACGCCAGAACTCGCCCGGGTCACCGATGCGCGGCAGGTTGTCGAGCACGGCCTGCACCGCACGCCGGGCATGGCCGGTGTCGGTGTTGTCCACGGTGACGTGCAGCTGGAAGTAATAGGGGTCGATACCCAGCTCGTTCAGCTCATAGGCGGTGATCAGCAAGTGCAGCGGCAGCTGTTCATAGCCAAGGTTGAACCCGATCACCTCCGGCAGAAAGGCCTCGGCATTGGCGCCAAGGCTCATCTGGATGGCGCCCTGGGTGTAGAAGACTTCGGGCAGGTCGTCCACCGGGTCGAGGCCATGGCGTGCCAGCAGGTTCCGGTAGAGCGTGACGTGGTTCTTGTCGGCGGCACCCTCGCCCAGCTCTTCCAGGTAGGTGCGCACCAGGTCGGCAAATTTCGGATTGCGCCAGTGCGGGAGCAGGCCATAGAGCCAGGCACCGTCGGCCAGCTTGGTGGGCGCCACCGCGCGCAGAAAGTACAGTGCATGGGCCCGGTTGGCGAAGAACCTGCGCGGCGCACCGGCCTTGCGCTCGTCCAGGTAGTCGGCGTAACGCGCGGTGGTCACCACCGCGCCGTCGTTCATCCAGGCCATCAGGCCCTCGGGCGATTCAGGCAGGTCGCATTCGTCGGGGTCGAGCGTGGCGATCTGCTCGCGCAGGTAGTCCGCGGCGCGGAACTGAAGGTCCGGCGTGGGCACCTCGGCCAGGAGCCGCTGGTGGAGGGCAACGACGGGAGCAACGCCATCGGCAGCATCCATCGCACCTGCAGCCCACCGCGCGGAGGCGAAGCTGGAGGGGCCGGAAGGCGGCAGCGCTCCGGTGGGGCTCTTCAAACTGAGGGGTTCCGGAAACCGGTTTTGAAATCGTTCGTGAAATTCTGTATACATAGGATTGGGGCAGGAGCAAGAGGCATGCAATGCCTGTTCTGACAGTGTTCACCACTGTGCCCGTTGCAGTTCAACCCATGGATAGGCCACCTCGCCCTGTTGCCGTGGGGCCGCTCCTACGCACAGCCCAGCAACAGGGGCTTCGTCAGTCGGCTCTGGACCCCGCCATCAACCGCATCGACATGCGTTTGCGGTGTCAGACATCGATGACTTGCGCCGCTGAGGCCTGTACCAATCAGAACTGGGTGCTCGGCCCGAGGATCTTGCGGATTTCGTCGAGCGGCGCTGGCTTGGTGAAATGATGATCGACCAGCGCAAAGGTTTCCGCCACGCGGGGGTAGCTGGCATCGGCGCCCGAGATGGCGACCAGCACCACGTCTTCGCCGAATTTTTCCTTGATGCGCCGGGCCAGATCGAGCCCGTCCATGCCGGGCATGGAGAAGTCGAGCAGCACGCACAGCGGTTGCACCGTGTCGACGATGCGCAGTGCCTCGTCGGCGCTCAGGGCCACGCGAACGCTGTGTCCGTCGAGCTCCAGGGCCATGGCCATGGACTCTGCCGTGTCTCTGGAATCGTCAACGACGAGAACATCGATAAGATCTGTTTTCAATGGACTTCGGTCATCTGTGAATGCCACGGCATTTTCGCATAACGCGACCACTCGGCCCGCGCGAAGACAAGTCCTCAATGGAGGAATCAGCATGCTTTCAACCGGCATTTCCGGACTCGACACCGTTCTCTGCGGTGGCCTCGCGCGCGACCGCATCTACCTCGTGGAAGGAGAACCGGGCACCGGCAAGACCACCACGGGCATCCAGTTCCTGATGGAGGGTGCCCGCCGGGGCGAGACCGTCATGTACATCACGCTGGCCGAAAGCCGCGACGAAATCGAGGGGGTGGCCAAGTCCCACCAATGGGACCTCAACGGCATCATCGTGCACGAGGTGCTGCCCTCCGAAGGCATGCTCGACCTCGACACCCAATACACCATGTTCCATCCGTCCGAGGTGGAACTGTCGGGCATGCTCAAGCTCATCCTGACCGCGGTCGAGGAACTCAAGCCGACCCGCGTGGTCCTCGACTCGCTCTCCGAACTGCAGCTGCTCGCCGAATCGCCGCTGCGTTACCGCCGCCAGGTGCTGGCGCTCAAGCAGTTTTTCACGCGCCGCGCCTGCACCGTGATCCTGCTCGACGACCGCACCGCATCGGTGGGTGACCTGCAGGTGCGAAGCATCGCCCACGGCGTGATCCAGCTCGACCATTCGGTGAAGGACTACGGCAGCGAGCGGCGCCGGCTTCGCGTGGTGAAGTACCGCGGCCACGAGTTCCTCGGCGGGCTGCACGACTACGTGCTCAAGCGTGGCGGGCTGGAGGTGTTTCCGCGCCTGGTGGCGGCCGACACCCGCAGCATCACCAGGCGTGGACAACTCGGCAGCGGCCTGCCGCCCCTGGACGAAATGCTCGGTGGCGGCCTGGAGGAAGGCACCAGCACGCTCATCGTCGGGCCACCGGGCACCGGCAAATCGTCGCTCGCCGCCCAATTCGTGTCGGCGGCCAACCTGCGCCAGCAAAGCGCGGCGATGTTCCTGTTCGAAGAGTCCACCAGCAACCTGCTGAACCGGGCCGACGGCCTGCGGCTGAAGCTGCGCGAGTCGGTCGCCGACGGCATGCTGACCATCCAGCAGATCGACCCGGCGGAGCTGACGCCGGGCCAGTTTTCCGCCGCGATCGTGACCGCCGTGGAACGCGGCGCCAAGCTGGTGGTGATCGACAGCCTGAACGGTTACCTGCAGGCCGTGCCGGACGAGCGCTTCCTCGGCACCTACCTGCACGAGATCCTCACCTACCTCGGTCAGCACCAGGTGGCGACCATCCTGGTGGGCGTGCAACAAGGCATGCTGGGCGGCAGCATGACCAGCGCGCTCGATGCCAGCTATGTGGCAGACAACGTGCTCATGCTGCGCTACTACGAGCACGACGGCGAGGTGAAGCAGGCGGTGTCGGTGTTCAAGAAGCGCGGCAGCACCCATGAACGCACCATCCGGTCGTTCTCGATGTCGGCCCAGGGCATTCGCGTGGGCGAGGTCTTGCGCGGCTACCGCGGCATCCTGACCGGCGTGCCCGTGCCGCTGGGCGTTCCGCAGTGAGGAATGCGACGCCATCGGACCTCGAGCGACGCGTGATCCTGTACGTGCCGCTCGGGCGCGATGCGGTCCTGACCGAAAAGCTGCTCGCCACCGCCGACATCGTCTCGTGTGTCTGCGCCTCCGCCGGCGAGGTGGTGGACCGGCTGGCCCAGGGCGCGGGCGTGCTGCTGCTGGCCGAGGAAGCGATCGGCACCTGCATCGGTCCGCTGCGCGCCTTCGTGGAACAGCAGGAGGCCTGGTCCGACCTGCCGGTGCTGCTGCTGACCAAGAACGGCATGGCCTCGCTCGAAGCGCAGCGCGCCGTGGAGCAACTGGGCAACGTGACCCTGCTCGAACGCCCGGTGCGCGCCATGGCACTGATCAGCTTCGTCAAGTCGGCACTGCGGGCTCGCGAGCGCCAGTACCAGGTGCGGGCGCTGAACCGGCGCAAGGACGATTTCCTGGCCACGCTGGCCCACGAGTTGCGCAACCCGCTTGCGCCCATCCTCAACGCCACGGCCATCTTCCAGCGACTGAACCCCTCTGAAAAGACCGACAAGCTGGTCGGCATGGTGAACCGCCAGATCACCCACCTGACGCGCCTGATCGACGACCTGATGGACGTGGCCCGCATCAACAGCGGCAAGATCGAACTGCAGATGGGCCCCACCTCGGTCGAGCGCGTGGTCACGCAGGCCATGGAGATCGCCGGCGCCGCGGTGCACGAGCGGCGCCACCGGCTGGTGGTGAACCTGCCGCCCGGCGAGCACCCGCTGCATGCCGACCATGTGCGGCTGGTGCAGAGCCTGGCCAACGTGCTGGTGAACGCGGCCAAGTTCACGCCACCGGGCGGCACCATCACCCTCGGCGTGGCGGTGGAAGGGCAGGCGGTGTCGTTCGCCGTGCATGACACCGGTCGCGGTTTTCCGCCGGAGCTCGGCGCCACCATCTTCGAGATGTTTTCCCAGGGGCGCGCAGAGGGCGAACCGTCCACGGGCCTGGGCATCGGCCTGCACCTGGCCGAGGTCTTTACCCGGATGCATGGCGGCAGCATCACGGCACGCAGCGACGGCCCGGGCCAGGGCAGCAGCTTCGTCATCACCGTGCCCCTGCTCACCGCCCGGAACACAGCCACTCCGCCGGCCGAAGCGGCCCCGCTGCAGTTGGCGCGCAAGGTGCTGGTGGTCGACGACAACGAGGATGCGGCCGACACCCTGGCCGAGCTGCTGACGCTCCAGGGCATGAATGTTTCGGTGGCCTACAGCGGCGTGGACGCGCTGGCACTCGGCGAGACCCAGGCCTTCGACGCGGCGATCGTCGACGTGGGCATGCCGGTCATGAACGGCTACGACACGGCGCGTGCGCTGCGGGCGCAGCAGGGCCAGGCCTGCCCGCAGCTGCTGGCGCTCACCGGATGGGGCCAATACAGCGACGTCGCCATGGCCCGGGCGGCCGGGTTCGATCATCACTTCGTGAAGCCGCCAGACCTCGCCAGGCTGATCGCCTGCCTGGCAAAAACGCCAGCGCGGCAGGCCGCCCCGCCGCAACGCACGGTTTAGAGGCGCCAAGCCTGAAGGCCCCGAGCCGGCTTCAGACCAGGTAGCGGCGGAACCAGTCGACCGTCCGCGTCCACGCCAGCTTGGCCGCGGCTTCGTCGTAGCGCGGCGTCGAATCGTTGTGGAAACCGTGGTTCACGCCCGGGTACACATGGGCCTGGTAGGTCTTGTTCTGCGCCTTCAGCGCCGCCTCGTAGGCTGGCCATCCCTCGTTGATGCCGGTGTCGAGCTGGCCATAGTGCAGCAACAGCGGCGCCTTGATGCGGGCAACGTCTTCGGCCTTGGGCTGGCGGCCGTAAAAGGGCACGGCCGCGCCGAGTTCCGGGTAGGCCACGGCCGCCGCATTCGACACGCCACCGCCGTAGCAGAAGCCGGTGATGCCGACCTTGCCGGTGGTTGCCGGATGGGCCATGAGGAATTCGATGGCGGCGAAGAAGTCGTTCATCAGCTTGCCCGGATCGACCTTGGCTTGCAGCTCGCGCCCCTTGTCGTCGTTGCCGGGGTAGCCGCCCACGGAGCTCAGGCCGTCTGGCGCCAGGGCGATGAAGCCGGCTTTGGCCGTGCGCCGCGCCACGTCCTCGATGTAGGGGTTCAGGCCCCGGTTCTCGTGGACCACCACCACGGCGGGCAGCTTGCCGGTGACATTGGCCGGGCGCACCAGGTAGCCGCGCACGGTGCCGTGTCCGTTCGGCGACGGGTATTTGATGTATTCGGCCACGATGGAGGGGTCGGTGAACTCGACCTGCGTGGCCAGTGCGTAGTTGGGGCTGAGCGAACTCAGGATGGCCGCCGCCGTGAGCCCGGCGCCGGCGTACTTGCCGGCCCGGTCGAGGAAGTCACGCCGGGAGATTCCGCCATGGACGTAGTAGTCGTACAGCTCCAGCAACTCGGCCGGAAAATCTTTGGCGGTGAGACGGGTCATCGAAGGCTCCTGTTCGCATGGGTTCCGGCAGGCGGGAATGCGCCGGCCGGGAACGCATCATGACCGGAAGGCGCGCGGCGAGAGGCGCCGGCCCGACTAACCCAGCCGTGCGCTCGGACATCGCCCGGCGGCCGAGGTTGGCGCCCCACTGCCGCGTGATCGTCCTACACCCAATGCCCAGTTCACCCGACAGTTAGGGCCGCATTTCACTCGTAAGCTCAAGGCAGCCAGAAAAACCATTCAGTGCCAGAGCCGCGGGACCGAAGACAACGGAACCAAGACGGACGACAGCC
>JAQGNA010000593.1 GCA_028292075.1 Rhodoferax sp.
CGCTGGCCGCCTTGCGGGACTGGGCACGCTGCGGTCCGTCGCCATGAGGGGCCGCTCCCCGTCGGTCTGGGCGGGAGGTCTGCGGGCCTTGGCGCTGGTGCTGGGCGGGCGGCTCTGGGCGGGCAGAGTGGCCGTGCGCGTGGTCAGTACGCGCGTGCCGCCGGGCCGGCTCCGGCGCTCTCTCTATGCCTTGCTGCGGATCGTGCTGGCAGTGCTGGCGCCGGGCCTCCTGGGCATCATCGCCTACCAGATGCTGGTGTGGAGCGGGCCGCTGCCCGACGACGCCGACGAGATGGTGGCGCATGCGGTGGGCCTGCTGACCTTCGGCGGCTATGTCACCGGCCTGGGCAATGCGCTGCTTGCGCCCAAGCAGCCGAGCTGGCGGCTGTCGCACATGCCCGACGAGGTGGCGCGCGGCCTGCGCGGCTTTCCGCTGGCCCTGGCCGTCATCACCGTCGGCGGCTGGCTCGCGGAGCGGCTCTACGCCCTGGTGAACGCGAGCCTGGCCACCACCGTGGCGCTCAACTGCATCCAGGCGCTGGCGCTCGGGCTGGTGATGGTCTGGGTGGTGATGCGCGGCGAACGCTTGCGCCGCCGCATTCACACCGGCGGCGCCGTGGCCGCAACGGCGGATGGAGCGGCAGCCGGAAGATCAGAACAGGCCGCAGAAGGGCCGCTGAAGGCCGCACCGGTGCGGCCGGGCTGGCTGGCCGCGCTCACTGTCGTCACCTGGCTGGTCCTGGTGGGCAGCCTGGTCAGCCTGGTGCTCGGCTACGTGGCCTTCGGCAGCTTTGCGGTGCGCCAGGTGGCCTGGTTCGGCGTGGTGGTGCTGTCGGCCTACCTGTTGTCGGTGCTGGTCGACGACCTCTGCATGGGCTGGCTGACGGTGCCCGAACCCGAGGCCGCCGTGCCAGCCCATGGCGTGAAGGCGCAAGAGCGGTCACTGGCCTTGCGGCTGCGCAACCAGTTCGCGGTGCTGCTGTCGGGCGTGGTGCGGGTGTGCATTGCGCTGCTGGCGCTGATCCTCATCGTTGCGCCCTTCGGCGAAGGGCCGATGGAGCTGATCGAGCGCACCGGCGAGTTGAGTGCCGGCCTGGCCATCGGCGAAGTGTCGGTGCGCCCGGACGCGGTGCTGCAGGCGCTGCTGGTGCTGGTGCTGTCGCTGGTCGCCGTGCGGCTGCTCAAGGGCTGGCTGGCCGACAAGCTGCTGCCCACGACCAGCCTCGACACCGGCATGCGCACTTCGGCGGTGACCTTGTTCAACTACGCGGGCGTGGTGACCGCCGTGGCCCTGGCCATGTCGGCCGTGGGCATCGGCCTGGAACGCATCGCCTGGGTGGCCAGTGCGTTGTCGGTCGGCATCGGGTTCGGCCTGCAGGCGGTGGTGCAGAACTTCGTGTCGGGCCTGATTCTGCTGGCCGAGCGGCCGGTGAAGGTGGGCGACTGGGTCGCGCTGGCGGGGGTCGAGGGCGATATCCGCCGCATCAACGTGCGTGCCACCGAAATCCAGATGGGCGACCGCTCCACGGTGATCGTGCCCAACTCGGAGTTCATCACCAAGATCGTCCGCAACGTGACGCTGGCCAACCCGCTCGGGCTGGTGCAGATCAAGCTGCCGATGCCGCTGGACACCGACGCCGCCCGCGTGCGCGACCTGGTGCGGGCCGCTTTCGACGCCCACGCCGACGTGCTCGATTCGCCGGAGCCCAATGTGGCGCTGGACGGCATCGACAACGGCCGGCTGGTGTTCAATGCCACCGGCTACGTGAGTTCACCGCGGCTTGCGTACAACACGCGCAGTGCCCTGCTGTTCGAGGTACTGCAGCAGCTGCGCGATGCCAAACTCACCTTGTCGAACCCACCCACCATGCTGATGGGGCCGGGCCTCGGGCTGGCCGCTTCTGCAACTGCGCCGCAAGCCGGCGGCACCGACACCGCACCGCTGGCAGCGCCGCCGCCCGTTTGAGCCGGGCAGCTTCGTCAACAGCTGTTGACAACCGCCGCCTACCTCTGCCGTCTGCCGTGTGCCAGCTACGGCCTGGGGGCCTGGCCGGTGCGGCGCTGGCGCAGCACGGTGACCGACTCACCGCCTTCGCCCCAGTTGTCGGGATCGATCTCGTCGATGATCACCACCACGCTGTCCGCCCGCTTGGCCAGCACGTCCTGCATGAGCTGCGTGACGCCGGCAATGAGGGCGGCTTTTTGTTCGCGGGTGGTGGGCTGGTCGCGGCGGGTGAGACGAATGTTGACGAGCGGCATGGGGTCTCCGTTGGGGCTGGGTCAGACGATGCGCACGCTTCAGGCGATCGGCGTGCCGGTGGCTGCCTGCCAGATGCGGTACCACTGCTGGCGATCGAGTCGAAGTTGGGCGGCCGCGGCGGCACCGGCCAGGCGGCCCGGGTCGGTGGTGCCCAGCACCGGAATGACGCCCGACGGATGGCACATCAGCCAGGCCAGCGCCACCTGTTCAATTGACGCACCGCCCAGTTGGTCGCCTACGTCGGCCAGCGCGGCGCGCACCCGCACGGCTTCGTCACCCTCGCCGTTGAACAGCGCGCCACCACCCAGCGGCGACCAGGCCATCGGCACGCAGCGCAGTTCCTGGCAGAGGTCGAGCGTGCCGTCGGTGAAGGGCTCGCGCCGCAGCACCGAGAGTTCGATCTGGTTCACGGCCAGCGACGGCAGGCGCGATGCGAGCAGGCGATGTTGCGACGGGCTGAAGTTGGACACGCCCACCTGCAGCGCCTTGCCGGACTGCACCACCGAACGCAGCGCTTCGGCCAGTTCGTCGGCATCGAACAGGAAGTCGGGGCGGTGCACCAGGAGCAGATCGAGGTGGTCGGTGCGCAGCTTGGTCAGCGAGGCGTCGAGGCTGGCGTGCAGATGCGCCGGGCTGTTGTCGTAGTGCTTGACCCGGATGGCGGGACGTTGCCCCGAGACCAGGCCGACGCCCGACTTGCTGATCAAACGCACCGCGTTTCTGGGCACGCCGGAGGCTGCCAGCGCTTCACCGAAGGCTTCTTCGCCGCAGTAATCGCCGTAGATGTCGGCGAGGTCGAAGGTGTGGATGCCGGCCGCGAGGCTGGCCTGAATGAGGTCGACCAGCCGCTCCTTTGGAAGCTGTACGCGTCCCGCGCGCCAGAGCCCGAGAACCAGAGGGGAGAAGCCGGGCGTGGCATGCGGCGCGGGTGGCGTAGGGGGCATTGGTGGCTTGCGGAAGTTGAAATCTGATCATAGGGGCGCGCCCGTGAAACACCTTCGACAGCGACGTTCCAAGCGCAACAGTGTGTGAGTTGCGCCGCCATGATGTCACGCCGCCCGCCGA
>JAQGNA010000598.1 GCA_028292075.1 Rhodoferax sp.
GGGCGCAATCCGAGCCGTTGGTCTGAACAGTGGCCCGCAATTCCCCACGGCGAGGCGTGATGGGTTCAGGTGCTGGCGGACGGCCCCGCTCAGGCCGACTGGTTAGGGTGCGCCGTTGTCCGCAATGGCGGACATTGTCATGATCAAGGCCGTGCGGTTGTCCGACGGCGGCTGGCTGCGCGATGCCCGCGCCTGCCGACCGGGGCGCCCGGCGGCTGGCGCCATTAGTCCGGCCGGGGCATCACACCACAGAGGCGGAGCCGCCATCGTTTGGCACGCTGGCGAAGGGGTCGTCTGGCGCCGCCGTGACGATGGAGCGCAGGGCGGGCACCGGGGCCCGCAGCAAGCCCGCGTCGGGCACAGGACGTTTCAGGCCAGCCTGGCTGGCAAAGGCATCTTCCATTGCCTGGGCGGCGGCAAGCACTTGCTGATCGCCCCTGAACCGGCCGACGATCTGCAAGCCGAAAGGCATGCCTGCTTCGTCGGTGCCGCAGGGCAACGAAAGCGCCGGATGGGTGGTCAGCGTGACGACATAGGTCAAGGCGAGCCAACGGTAGTAGTTCTCCTGCTGTTTGCCGTCGATGACATCGGCATGCCCTTGCGTCCACGGAAACGCCGAGACCGGGGTGGTGGGCGAGAGCAGCAGGTCGTAATCGTCGAAGGTCTTCTGGAAGCGGCCCACGATGCGGGTCTGTTCGGTTTGCGCCCAGGCGCTGTCGAGCAGGCTCATGCGTGTGCCCAGCTCGTAGTTCGCGCGCGGGTTGACGCCCAGGCTGGCCGGGTCGCGCTCGTAGGTGGCACGCATGCCGGCCACAAAAGCCTCGGCGCGCAGCACGTCGAAGCAGCGGTGCACCTCGCCCAGGTCGAGCCGCACCTCGTCGCAGGCCGCGAACAGATGCCGCATGGCGGCGATCTTTGCGCGGAAGGTGGCGCGGACCATCGGATCGACATCGCAGGCGCCGAAGTCCTCGGTGTAGGCCACGCGCAGGCGAGAGAGGTCGCACGGCGCGGGTTTCAAAAACTGCAGCGGATCGAGCGGGTAGCTGAGCGGGTCGCCGGGGTGCATGCCTGCGCTCGCGGCCATCTGCAGGCAGGCGTCGGCCACCGTGCGGCCCATTGGCCCGACCACCGAAATCGGCGACCAACCCAGCGTCTTGCGCACGCTGGGCACCACGCCCGGCGATGGCCGGAAGCCCACCACGCCGCACTTCGACGCCGGAATGCGCAGCGAGCCGCCGGTGTCCGAGCCGGTGCACACCGGAAGCATGTCGAGTGCCAGCGCCGCCGCAGAGCCACCCGACGAGCCACCGGCGTTCAGGTTGGGGTTGAACGGGTTGCCGGTGGCGCCCCACACCGGGTTGCGGCTGTTCGCGCCGGCACCCATCTCCGGCACATTCGTCTTGCCGGCCACGATGGCACCGGCGCGGCGCAGGCGTGCCACCAGTTCGATGTCGGCGGAAGGCACATGGTTGCGAAACGGCGGCGAGCCGGAAGTGGACAGCAACCCGGCCGTCGGCTCGAGGTCCTTCACACCGAGCGGCAGGCCATGCAGAAGACCCAGGAGATCGCCACGCATGACGGCCTGCTCGGCGGCGCGGGCTTCGGTGCGGGCGCGCTCGAAACACGTGGCCGTCACCGCATTGACAAAGGGGTTGACGGCTTCGATGCGGGCGATGCAAGCCGCGAGCAGCTCGACGGGCGAGAGCTGACGGATGCCGATGAGGCGACGCAGATCGACGGCCGACATGGCCAGCAGCGCGGCCTGGGACGATGAAGACATGGGGTGAACGGCTCCTGGGTGCGGGGGGTGCAACGGGTCAACGGGTCAACGGGTCAACGGGTGTTGACTGGTGTTGACTGGTGTGGGGTGTCCTGGGATCGTGGCGGGCGAGCCAGCCCTGGTCATTCGGGCTGTATGTTGGCGCGGCGGGCAATGGCGCGCATCAACGGCAGTTCACGTTCGATCTGGGCTTGTGAGGCAGCGCCGTTGGCATAAGCGGGCTCGGCGGCCTGCTCCTGCAGCGCCTTGCGGGTGCCGGGTTCGGCCAACACTGCGGCCAGCGTCTTCTCGAGCGTGGCGAACACCGCTGGCGGCAGGCCTCTGGGGCCGACCAGCATGATCCAGGTGTCGGCGTCCACGTCCTTGTAGCCGGCCTCGGCGAAGGTGGGCACATCGGGCAGTTGCGACGAACGCTTGGCGGTGGTGACGGCAATCGCCTTGATCTTGCCCGACTTGAGCTGTGGCAAGGCGGCCGTGACGGTGTCGACGGAGAACGGCACCTGCCCGCCCATCAGGTCGGTCATGGCAGGCGCGCTGCCCTTGTACGGCACATGCAGCAGCTTGGCACCGACCGACTGCAGCACGAGTTCGGCGGTGAAATGCGAGGTCGTTCCAGCACCGTACGAAGCGTATGAATACTTGTCGGGGGTGGCCTTGACCGCGGCCACGAACTCCTTGACGTTGTTGACCGGCACCTGGCTGTTGGCCAGCAACACCAGGGGAATGCGACCGACGATGCCGATGGGGTCGAAGCTCTTGACCGGGTCGTACGGCAGGTTGGCGCGGATGGCGGGGTTCACGGTGAAGGTGGAGCCCGAACTCACCAGCAGCGTGTAGCCGTCGGGTGCCGCCTTGGCCACATAAGCCGCGCCGATCACGGTGCCGGCGCCCGGCCGGTTGTCGATGACCACGGCCTGGCCGAGCTTTTCCGACAGTCGCCTGCCGACG
>JAQGNA010000630.1 GCA_028292075.1 Rhodoferax sp.
GGCGCCGATGTTCCACACGTTGGAGCGAAAGCACACCGCCAATCCGAGCGCGATGACCAGCAGCGGCGTGGCCTTGACCATCAGCTCGCCCAGGGCATAGCTGCTGCGCAGCGGCTCCCAGAAGAACACCTGCAGGCCGCGCACCGGGTCCTTGCCCAGGGCGACGAACAGCAGCACGCCGATCATCACCGTGATGGCCAGTGCCAGGATGGGCGAGCCATAGCTCCAGAATTTCGACGGCTGGGGCCGCGCCTCGAGCTTAAACATGGCTGGCTTCCTTCACCGCATTCACCGTATTCACCGAATTGATTCCACCCGGCTGGTCCCACAAACCCGACATCCATTCGCCGATCTGCGCGACTGTGGCCTGCGCCCGGTCAACGGACGGTGACAAGCGCCCCTTGGCGATCACGTGCAGGCGGTCGCTGATCTCGAACAACTCGTCGAGTTCTTCGCTCACCACCAGCACCGCGCAGCCCGCGTCGCGCAGCGCGAGGATGGCACCGCGGATCTGCGCCGAGGCGCCCACGTCCACACCCCAGGTCGGCTGCGAGACGATCAGCAGCTTGGGGGCGGCGTCGATCTCGCGGCCGACGATGAATTTCTGCAGGTTGCCGCCCGACAGCGACTTGGCCGCCGCCTGCGGCCCGCCCGCCTTGACGTTGTAGCGCTCGATGATGCTGCGGGCCTGCGTGGCCAACGCCTTCACGTTGATCCAGCCCGTCTTGCCGAGGGCGTCGTCGCGCGTGAGCAGCAGGTTGTGCGCAAGCCCGAGCGTAGGCACGGCGCCGCGGCCAAGCCGTTCTTCCGGCACGAAGTGCACGCCAAGGCTGCGGCGCTCGCGCGGCCGCAGGTGGGCCGCGTCCTGGTCGAAGATGCGGATCATCGGAGCGGCGGCACGGCAGTCTTCGCCCGACAGCGCATAGAGCAGCTCGCGCTGGCCGTTGCCCGACACGCCCGCAATGCCCACCACCTCGCCCGCGCGCACCTGCAGGGTCACGCTTTCGAGGTCGACGCCGAACTGGTCATCGCGCGCCAGCGTCAGGGCCTTGACGTCGAGCACGGTGGCGCCGGCCCTCACCTCGCGGTGCTGCAGCGCCGGTGGTTCGGCGCCGATCATCAGGCGACTCAGCGAGGCATTGGTCTCTTGCCGCGGGTCGCACACGCCGGTGACCTTGCCGCCGCGGAGCACGGTGCAGGCGCTGCACAGCTCGCGGATCTCATGCAGCTTGTGGCTGATGTAGAGGATGCTGCAGCCTTGCGAGACCAGCTTCTTCAGCACCACGAAAAGCTTTTCCACCGCCTGCGGCGTGAGCACCGAGGTCGGTTCATCGAGGATCAGCAGCTGCGGATCGGTGAGGAGCGCGCGGATGATCTCCACCCGCTGCATCTCGCCCACGCTCAGCGTGTGCACCGGCCGCGTCGGGTCGATGTCGAGCCCGTATTCGCCCGCCTTGGCGGTGATGCGCCGGGTCACCTCGGCGAGCTTCAGGCTCTTGTCGAGGCCGAGCCACACGTTCTCGGCCACGGTCAGCGTGTCGAACAGGCTGAAGTGCTGGAACACCATGCTGATGCCCAGCGCCCTCGCCTCCTGCGGGTTGCGAATGTGCACCGGTTGACCGTTGAACAGGACCGTGCCCTCGTCGGGCTTGACCGCGCCGTAGATGATCTTCATCAGCGTCGATTTGCCCGCGCCGTTCTCGCCCAGCACCGCATGGGCCTCGCCCGGCTGCACCGTGAGCGAGACGCCGCTGTTGGCCACCACCGCGGGATAGCGCTTGGTGATGTTCGTCAGTTGCAGCCTGGTCAATTGAACACCCCCAGGTCGCGCACTGCGTGTCGCTCCCACCCCCTTGCTGGGGGCGAACCCAGTGGCCCGGCAGAGCCGGAGTATGTTGAACACCCCCAGGTCGCGCACTGCGTGTCGCTTCCACCCCCTTGCAGGGGGCGAACCCAGTGGTCCGGCAAAGCCGGTTCCACGGGTTCCCTGGAAGGGGACACGGCTCGCTGTTGCTTGACGGCCATGGGTCTGAGTTCGCTGTGGTGGTTGCTCATGATGGAAGTATCAGGCCGCACGTAGCGCGGCGGCCACGGTCTTGATTTGGTCGCGCAGCCACTTGCCTGCGGCCGAGGTGTGGGTGCGTTCGTGCCAGAGCTGGTAGTACATCATGCGGGGAAATGAGATGGGACAGGGCAGGATTTTCACTGGCAGGCGGTCGGTGTAGCGTTCGCAATATTGGCGGCCCGTGGTGAGCACCAGCAAGCTCGATGCCACCATGGCCGGAATCAGGCCGAAGTAGGCGCAGCGGGCGGTGATGCGGCGCTGCAGGCCCAGGCTGTCGAGGTGGTCGTCGATCACGCCCTTCGCGCCGGGGTGCGTGGGGGTGGGAGCGATGTGCTCGGCGGCCAGCCAGTCGGCCTTGTCCCAGCCACGGCGCACCGCCGGGTGGTCGGCGCTCACCATGCAAACCACTTCATCGCCAAACAGCCGGCCCATGTGCATCTCGCCGGGCGGCCGGGCCCAGTTGCCCACCACCACGTCGAGCCGGCCCTGCGCCAGGTGCGCCTGGTAGTCGGCGTCGCCGGAGAGCGGATGGATCTCGACCTGGCACAGCGGCGCCAGCGACTTGATGGTGGCCACCAGCTGCGGCAGGAACAGCGGATCGAGGTAGTCGCTGGCGGCAATGCGAAAGGTGTTGGTGGCCGTGTGCGGCGTAAAACCGCGCGCGTCGCTGAACAGCACTTCGGCGGCACGAAGAATGCTGGCACTGGGATCGAGCATGCGCATGCCGGCGTCGGTCGGCACCATGCCGGAGCCAGAGCGCACCAAAAGAGGATCGTCGGCCAGGTCGCGGAGCCGTTTCAATGCCGTGCTGACCGCGGGCTGGGTCATGCCCAGGCGGATGGCGGCCCTCGATACGCTTCGTTCGGTTAGCACGGTGAACAAGACCCTGATGAGATGGAGGTCGATCTTGTCGAAAAGGGCCTGGTCTCTCATATTCAACTGAGGATGTCCTTCATATGCCGATGCCGATGTCGTTTCGCCGCTGCAAGGCGTACCCTGTCGATTTTTGCCGCGTGCGGCAAGTCAGCCGCTCGGGTGGCGCCACATTGGCACCGCACCATTCCACCGCAAGATTGAAGCCACGAGGAAATCCGCCGACATGACCACGCCCCAACCCCTGCGTTTCCTTCGGCGCGGCCAGACCGTGACGCTCGGCAATGTACCACCCAGCCGAACGCTGCTGGAGGTGCTGCGCGAGGACCTGCACTGCACCGGTACCAAGGAGGGCTGCGGTGAAGGCGACTGCGGCGCCTGCACCGTGGTGCTCGGCGCCGAAGAAGACGGCCGCATCACCTACCGCGCGGTCAACAGCTGCATCCGCCTGGCCCACTCGGTGGACGGCATGGCCGTCTGGACCGTCGAGGACATCGCTCCAGCAGCCGCGGACGGCACGCTCCACCCCGCGCAGGAGGCCATGGTGCAGTGCCACGGCTCTCAATGCGGCTTCTGCACGCCGGGCTTCGTGATGAGCCTGTTCGGCATGTACCAGAACCATGTCGTGAAGGGCGAAACCATCGACCGTGACATGGCGCAGCGGGAACTGTCGGGCAACCTGTGCCGCTGCACCGGCTACCGGCCCATCCTGGATGCCGCGCAGCACATGGCCGCCCTGCCCGCCGCGGCGGTGGACGAGACCGTGCTGCGGCACCGGCTGCAAGCGTTGGCCGAAGAGCGCAACAGTGCCCTGCCTGCAGGGCCTACAGGGCCTGCAGGGCCTGCGAACACGGCGACGCTGGCCGATACCGCCTACCTTGCACCCACCACCCTCGCCGCGCTCTGCGAGGCCCGCGCTTCCAACCCGGCCGCGCAGCTGGTGGCCGGCTGCACCGATGTCGGCCTGTGGGTCACCAAGCTTCACAAGACATTCGACCGCGTGATCGACGTCACGCGCGCGGCCGAACTGCGACGCATCGAACACCAGCCGGGCCACCTGCTGATCGGCGCCGCCGTGCCGCTGCACGACGCCTATGCCGCGCTCACGGCCGATCGGCCCCAACTCGCCGCCTTTGCCGCCCGCTTCGCCGGGCTGCCGGTGCGCAACTCAGGCACCCTGGGCGGCAACGTGGCCAACGGGTCACCGATCGGCGACTCCATGCCACTGCTGATCGCGCTGGGTGCCGAGGTGGTGCTGGCCAGCCGGCGGGGCATGCGCACACTGCCGCTCGAGCAGCTCTACACCGGCTACCGCCAGAACGTCATGGCGCCTGACGAGCTGTTGGCCTTCATCCGGGTGCCCAAGTCACCCGCTGTGGACCCAACCGGCATGCCGGGCGAGCAGATGCGGATCTACAAGATCTCCAAGCGCTTCGACGACGACATTTCCGCCGTTTGCCTGGCGCTGCGGTTGGTGGTGGTGGACGGCTCCGTGCAGGCGGCGTCCATCGGCGCCGGCGGCGTGGCGGCCACGCCGGTACGCGCCGTGCAAACCCAGGCCGCGCTGGCTGGTCAGCCCTGGACCATTGCCACGGTGCAGGCGGCTACGGCCGTGCTGCGCCAGGAGTTCCAGCCGATCTCGGACATGCGCGCCTCGAGCGCCTACCGCACCGAAGTGCTGGGCAGCCTGCTGCAGCGTTTCTGGCTCGAGACCCAGGGCTGGCAACAGGTGAACCTCGAATCCCTCGCCCTGGAGGCCCTATGAACGCACCCGACAAACTGCCGCTCGATCCTGCCATCGCCCTCCCTCCCTCGCCTTCCTCTCCTTCCCCTGCGACCTCGCCGGCAAGCGGCGTGTCGCGCTTCCATGAGAGCGCCCGCGCCCAGGTGGCTGGCGCCGCCCATTACATCGATGACCTGCCGGAGGTGCGCGGCACGCTGCATGCGGCGCCGGTGATGTCGAACGTGGCCTACGGCCGGCTGCGCGGCATCGACGACACGGCCGCGCGCGCCATGCCGGGCGTGCGCGGCATCGTCTACAGCGCCGACGTCCCCGGCGACCGCATGCTCGCCGCGTTCGCCGGCGACGAGCCGGTGTTCGCCATCGACACGGTGCAGCACATCGGCCAGGTGGTCGGGCTGGTGGTCGCCGACACGGTGATGCAGGCGCGCCGCGCCGCCCGCATGGTGAAGCTCGACATCGAAGCCCTGCCGGCCGTGCTCAGCGTGCACGAGGCGCTGGCCGCCGAGAGCTATGTGCTGCCGCCGGTGTTCGTGCGGCGTGGCGATGCGGCTGCGGCCCTGGCGCGGGCGCCCCACACCCTGAGCGGCACGCTCGAGGTGGGCGGCCAGGAGCACTTCTACCTCGAAGGCCAGGTGGCTTATGTGCTGCCGCAGGAGCAGAACCAGTGGCTGGTCTACAGCAGCACCCAGCATCCGGGCGAGGTGCAGCACTGGGTGTCGCATGCGCTGGGCCTGCACAACCACGCGGTGCGGGTGGAATGCCGGCGCATGGGCGGCGGCTTCGGTGGCAAGGAGACGCAGGCCGGGCACCTGGCGGTATGGGCCGCGGTGGCGGCGCAAAAGCTGCGCTGCCCGGTCAAGCTGCGGCTCGACCGCGACGACGACTTCATGGTCACCGGCAAGCGGCATCCCTTCGCCTACCGCTACACCGTGGGCTTCGACGACGACGGCCTGCTCTGCGGCCTGCAGCTGCAGATGGCGGCCAACTGCGGCTTCAGCGCCGACCTCAGCGGCCCTGTGGCCGACCGCGCCGTGTTCCATGCCGACAACGCCTACTTCCTGGGCGACGTGGAGATCGCCTCCTACCGCTGCAAGACCAACACCCAGAGCCACACCGCCTTCCGTGGCTTCGGCGGTCCGCAGGGGGTCATCGTCATCGAGTCTATCCTCGGTGACATCGCCCGCCTGCTGGGCCGCGACCCGCTGGCCGTGCGCCGCGCCAACCTCTACGACGCAGCCCAGCCACCGGGCAAGCCGGTCGACACCTCGGCCGGCGCGCGCAACCACACGCACTACGGCATGGCGGTGGAAGACAACATCCTGCATGCGCTGCTCGAGACGCTGGCCGACACGTCGCAGTACATCCGCCGCCGCGAGGCCATCGCCGCCTGGAACGCAACCAGCCCGGTGATCAAGCGCGGCATGGCGATCACGCCGGTGAAGTTCGGCATCTCGTTCACGGCCACGCTGTTCAACCAGGCCGGCGCGCTGGTGCATGTCTACACCGACGGCAGCGTGCAGGTGAACCACGGCGGCACCGAAATGGGCCAGGGCCTGAACACCAAGATCGCGCAGATCGTGGCCGACGAACTCGGCGTGCCGTTCGAGCGCGTCATGTCAACGGCCAGTGACACCAGCAAGATTCCCAATGCCTCGGCCACCGCGGCCTCCAGCGGCACCGACCTGAACGGCCGCGCCGCCCAGTACGCCGCGCGCCATGTGCGTGACAACCTGGCCGCCTTCGTCTGCGGGCTCGACGGCTGCGGCGCCGGCGCGGTGCGCTTCCAGGGCGGCGAGGTGATCTC
>JAQGNA010000650.1 GCA_028292075.1 Rhodoferax sp.
TGCTGTAGCCGGCGAAGGGCACCATGCGCGCTCCCAGTTCGAGGTGCAGCGCATGCAGCGGGGTTTTGAGCAGGTCGGCGGCGGTGGACATGGCAGAAATCTCCAGGTGAGGGCACGAGCGACAGGCGTGGAAATCCGCGCACAGTCATGGCACGTGAAGATTCCGCAGTCGAAATATTCACATGCTCTGCCCCCGCTGTCCGCTTTACCTGAGAGATTCGCCCAGCGATGTGGGGTTGCTCCTTCGGTGAGCCTGCCGGGCCTAGGCGTCTAGGTTCGAACGGGCTTCTCTCCAGTGGGGAACGCCGGCCTTGGGAACGCGCCGGCGGTTGTCAGTCCCTGGTACCTGAGCGTTAACCCTTGCGGTTTGCGCCTTCGGTGGCCTTCGCGCGGTTCTGGTTCCGCCCAAAAGACTCTCTCCTGACGCGGTCGATTCTAGCTTTCAAGCAGCGCCGCCGTGGTCCCCGCGCCGCCGTTTTTTACCCCGCGCGTCTTGCGGTTTTCAAATGGCGAATTCGCGCCGCAACTCGGCCACCATCCGGGCCAGGCCGTCCTCGTGCACCGCGCCGGCCACGCGGTCGGCCACGGCCAGCAGTTGCGGGTGGCTGTTGCCCATGGCGATGCCGGTGCCCACGCCCTGCAGCATCTCAAGGTCGTTCAGGCCGTCGCCGAAGGCATAGGCATGGGCCACGTCGATGCCGGCGTCGGCCAGCACCCAGTCGCAGCCGGTCATCTTGTGGACGCCGCGCGGCATCACGTCGAGCGCGGTGGCGTGCCAGCGTACATAGTCGAACTCGGGAAAGGTCTCGCGCAATTCGGGCAGCAGCGTCGCGTCGAGGTCTTCGTGGAAGAACAGCCAGCCCTGGAATACCGGGGAAGCCGGCAGGTCCTTCGGGTCGGACGGCAACGCCCGCAGGTCCACGGTGCCCATGGGGGCCAGCACTTCGTCGACCAGTGCGCTCACATGGGCGTTGGTACCGTCGGTTCCGCCGTAGGCATGGCCGCGTTCGGCCATCAGGCGGAACAGGGCGATCAAGCCGTCACGTGACAGTGGATGGTGCTGCACCACCGTGTCGCCCCGCAGGACGCGGGCGCCGTTCTGCGTGATGGTGTAGGCCGGCTTGACCTGGTCGATGTACTCCCGCGCATGGTCGTAGCCGCGGCCGGTGGCAATGGCGATCATGTGGCCGTCCGCCTTGAGCGAGGCGATGGCTTCGAGGGCCGTGGGGGGAATGCGGTTACTGCGGTGGTCGAGCAGCGTGTGGTCGATGTCGAAAAAGAAGATTTTGGGCATGGCGGCGGCAGGGAATGAGCGCCGAGCTTACCGCCAGGGGCAGGGCCGGTGGGCGCATGGTCGGGCCGCCCGCCAGCTTCATCAGGCTATTTCGCGTACACCAGGTCGCGCAGCGACAGAGAAATCCACGGCACGTAGGTGATCACCATCAGGCAGGCCAGGATCACCAGCACGAACGGCAACAGGTGCGTCACGATGCGGTCGAGCGAGATGCGCGCCACCGTGCAGGCCGCGAACAGGTTCACGCCGAATGGCGGCGTGATCATGCCCAGCGCCAGGTTCACCACCATCACCAGCCCGAAATGCACCGGGTCGATGCCGAAGTGCTGGGCCACCGGCGCGAGGATCGGCGCCAGCACGATGATCGCCGCGCTCGTCTCGATGAACATGCCGATGACGAACAGCGCGGCGTTCACGCCCAGCAGGAAGTAAGCCGGCGTCTTCAGCACCTGCTGCAGCCAGATGCCGATGGCCTCGGGCACGCCGGCGCGGGTAATGAGAAAGGCGAACAGGCCGGCGTTGGCAATGATGAACATGATCACCGACGACGAGATCACCGACTTCTTCAGCACCGCGTACAGCGCGCGCGGCTTGATCTCGCGGTAGATGAGCGTGCCCACCAGCAGCGCGTACAGCACCGCCACGGCCGAGGCCTCGGTCGGGGTGAACACGCCGCCGTAGATGCCACCCAGGATGATGACCGGCATCAGCAGCGCCCAGCCGGCCTGCCAGGTGGCCTTGCCCACGCTCAGGCGGCCGTCGCCGTCGTTCTTGCCCCAGCCCTTGAACTTGCAATACACATAGACGAAGGCCATCAGCGCCAGGCTGATGAGGATGCCCGGGCCGAAGCCGGCGATGAACAGCTCGCCGATCGACACCTCGGCACTGACGCCGTACAGGATCATCGGGATCGACGGCGGAATGATCACGCCCAGCTCGGCGCTGGTGGCCTGCAGCGCCGCGGCATAGCTCGTGGGATAGCCGTGCTTGATCAGCGCGGGAATCAGGATCGCGCCGATGGCGAAGGTGGTGGCCACCGACGAGCCCGACACGGCTGCGAAGATCATGCAGGTGAGCACGCAGGTCATGGGCAGACCGCCCTGCACGCCGCCAACCAGGCTCTTCGCGAACTCGACCAGCCGGCGCGAGATGCCGCCGGTCTCCATCAGGTTGCCGGCCAGGATGAAGAACGGAATCGCCGCCAGCGGAAACTTGTTGATGGCGTTGAACATCTCCTTCACGGAGAGCAGCATGTTG
>JAQGNA010000680.1 GCA_028292075.1 Rhodoferax sp.
CAACATGACTGTGGGTGGCGAAGTGCGCCTGGGAAGCCGCTGCTTCTTCGGCTTCTCGTCAGTTGTCGTGCAGCAGGTCGAAGTGGGCAATGACGTCCTGCTGGCCGCCCAGTCGCTCCTCCTGTCCAATGCGTCCGGCCTGACGCAATACCGGGGATCGCCAGCTCGGGCTGTGAAGCCCATCGACCCTGCGGCGGGCGTGTGCATCGAGTGACTGCGGCCCATGACCACTGATCGCCAGGAACCTGCCGCACGACGCCAAGTCGCCGTGCTGCAGTCCAATTACATCCCCTGGAAAGGGTACTTCGACCTGATCGCCGCGGTGGACGTTTTCGTCCTGTACGACCAGATGCAGTACACCCGCGAAGATTGGCGCAACCGCAACATCATCAAGGCCCCGCAAGGCCCGCAATGGCTGACGGTGCCCGTCCTGCAAAAAGGGCGCTTCGGCCAGCGCATCTGCGAGACCGAGATCGACGGTACCAACTGGGCGCGAAAGCACTGGAAGTCCATCGAGGGGAGCTACCGCAAGGCGCCGCATTTCGCCGAGATCGCGGCTTTCCTGGAGCCGATCTATCTTGGGGAGACGTTCAGCCACCTGTCGCAGCTGAACAGGCGCCTGATCGAGGCGATCTGTGGCTACCTTGGCATCGGCACGCGAATCGTCGACAGCAGTGAACTTGTCCTCGAGGGTGATCGCTCCGAGCGCGTCGCCGGAATCTGCTCCCAACTCGAAGCAACACGCTACATCAGCGGACCGGCGGCCAGGTCTTACCTGGATGAATCGGTGTTCACTGCACGGAGCATCGCGGTGGAGTGGTTCGACTATGGTGACTACCCGACGTACCGGCAACTGTGGGGCGAGTTCAACCACCAGGTGTCGATCGTGGACCTGCTGGTTCACTGCGGCCAGGAGTCCCGGCAGCACATGAAACTGGGCAGCAGGCAGCCGGCTGCCAGTGGCGCGGCGAACGTTTCACAACCGGGGCCCGGTGGGTCTCCATGATGGCAAAGACCAATCCAGCCGACTACCTGTTCATCGTTGCGCCGATGGCGCTCACCGTGTACGGCCAGTTGATCCTGAAATGGCGAATGATGCAGCTGCCGCCGTTTGCCGCGGATGCAGCGGGGACCCTGGGCCAGATGTTCCGACTGGTGTTCGACCCGGCCATTTTCTCCGGCCTCCTGGCCGCCTTTTTCGCATCCCTGATCTGGATGGGCGCGCTCAAGCGATTCGAATTCGGTTTCGCCTACCCGTTCATGAGCCTGAACTTCGCGATTGCAGTCACGCTGAGCTGGTGGCTGTTCGATGAGCACCTGTCCGTCCAGCGCATGGTGGGACTGGCGCTGATCGTCGCCGGGACCGCAGTCGCTGCGCGTGGCTGATTCAATACGGAACACCTATGACCGACCGCATCGCGTTCAACTGGCCCCACATGACCGGCAAGGAGCTGCAGTACATCGCGGATGCTCAGCTGAATGGCGCCCTGGCCGGCGACGGCCCGTACACCAAGCGGTGCCACCAGTGGCTGGAAGCACGCACTGGCAGCCCGAAGGCCCTGCTGACCCATTCGTGCACGGCGGCGCTGGAGATGGCCGCCCTCTTGCTGGACATCCGGCCTGGCGACGAAATCATCATGCCCTCGTACACGTTCGTTTCGACCGCGAACGCGTTCGTGTTGCGCGGCGGCGTCCCGGTGTTCGTGGACATCCGGGCCGACACGTTGAACCTGGACGAGAAACTGGTCGAGGCCGCCATCACGCCTCGTACCCGGGCAATTGCGCCTGTCCATTACGCCGGCGTGTCCTGCGAGATGGATGTCCTGCTGGCCATAGCACGCAAGCATGGCCTCAAGGTGGTCGAGGATGCCGCGCAAGGCTTGATGTCCAGCTACAAGGGCCGCGCGCTAGGAACTCTCGGGGACCTCGGCGCCTATAGCTTCCACGAGACCAAGAACCTCATCTCCGGCGAGGGCGGCGCGCTGCTCGTCAACGACCTGGCCATGGCTGAAAGGGCCGAGATCATTCGCGAGAAGGGGACCAATCGCAGCCGGTTCTTGCGCGGCGAGGTCGACAAATACACCTGGCAGGAGGTGGGCTCGTCCTACCTGCCGGGAGAGCTGATCGCCGCCTTCCTGTGGGCTCAGTTCGAGGCGGCCGACCAGATCACGGCTGGTCGCATGAAAAGCTGGCAGCACTACCACGAGCGACTGCAGCCGTTGGAACAAGCAGGCCTACTGCGTCGCCCGATCGTGCCGGCGGACTGCCGGCACAACGGCCACATGTACTACGTTCTGGTGGGCGAAGGCGTCAACCGCCAGTTCGTGCTCGACGAGTTCCGTCGCAACGGGGTGCATTCGGTCTTCCATTACGTGCCGCTGCACTCTTCGCCGGCTGGCCTGAAGTACGGCAGGACGCAGGGGCAGCTGACCGTGACCGACCAGCAGTCCGCCCGTTTGATCCGGTTGCCGATGTGGAACGGCCTGGTTGAGCCGCAACTCGACCAGGTGGTGGACGTGCTCACGGCCGCTTTGAACGCATCGCGGCAGCGTTGAGGCGTGTTGTCGCGGCAACGCGCGCCAAGGCTGCGCGCGCGTTTGGAGCCCGCAATGCCAGCTGGCAGCCCAGCTCCATCGCATAGACCAGCATGGCCAGCCGGAAAAACAGGAAGTAGCGGTACTCGGTATGCCCCATGGCAGTACTGACGCACGTGAACGCCAGGCCCGTCATGACGAGCATGAACATGGACCTGCTTTTCAGGAACAGTGAGGCCGAAGCAACAAGCACCGTGGCGAGGAACATGAGTTCGAATCGCAGCAGCCTGGCGTCGGTGTAGTGAAGCACGACCGGCGTGGTATCGAAGGGCGGTTTGCCCAGATACACCGCCCAATAAAATCTCGAGACGCCGTGATAGAACTTTGTCGAGAAGTACGCGAACGCGGAGACTGGGCGGTCAAGGGACGACAGGTAGGCCGATCCTCCCTTCGGGCCGGAGTACGCAACCAGCTCGACCACCGGTTGCATGTTGGAAACGTTGAAACGCGCCAGCCCTGCAGGTTCGTAGAGCCATAGGATGCCCGCGAACTTGTAGGTGACGAAAATCTGAACCAGGACGACCGAGAACCCCAGCAAGAAGTAGAGGACAACTCGCACGACCTGGCGCACAGGCTGCCGTACGCCGCCCAGTCGTCCTGAGACGACGAGCAGGAGCAGCAACAAGGCAACGGCGATCACGTAGTTCTGCTTGAGAAGCACCGCGCATCCAGCCAGCAATCCCGAGACTGCGGCAGCGCCGGCGCCGGGTTGGAACGCGCGGGTCGCCAAGACCGCGAATGCCGCCATGAAGAGAGCCAGGCTCTGGTGGTCGGCCAGACCGACG
>JAQGNA010000711.1 GCA_028292075.1 Rhodoferax sp.
CGCTGCTGGTGCAGGCCGGCCTGGCCAAGGACCACCATTGGCAGGTCTACCTGCCGGCGGTGCTGGCCTCCTTCGTCGTGATGGGCGGCCTGCTGTTTCCACTGGAGCGGCGCGGCTACCTGCGCGGCGTGCTGCGTGGCGCGGTGGCCCTGCTGCTGGCGGTACAGTGCGGTTTCGCCCTGGTGGCCTGGCATGCGAACGGCATCGCCACGTTCGACCTGTGGCCGCTGGCAGGGCTGCTGTTCCTGTTTTTCTGCGCCTTCAATGCGCTGGAAGCGAGCCAGCCGAGCCTGGTGTCGAAGCTCGCGCCGGCCTCGCTGCGGGGCGCTTCGCTCGGCCTGTACAACACCCTCCAGTCGCTGGGGCTGTTCGCCGGTGGCGCCCTGGGCGGCGCCGTGGTCAAACTGGCCGGCGCGCCCTTGCTGTTCATGGCTACCACCGGCCTGTGCGTGCTGTGGCTCGCCCTCACCTGGGGCCTGCAACCGATCGGCAAGGCGGCGGCCGGCGGCCACTGAGGCGGCGCGGCGCGAGCAGCGTGGCGGCTTGCCTGCTCAGTGCGGTTGGCCGACGCTGCGCTCGCGCGGCGGTACATAGGGTCGCGTGAGGAACTCCGACAGGCTGCCGTAAAGCGGCCGGCTCAGCATGCGCGACACCAGGCTGGCCAGCCTGGCCGCCGACATCAGGCTCAGCACCATGGCATGGCCGTCGACCATCTCCATCACGATGATGAAGGCCGTCAGCGGCGCCTGGGTCACCGCCGCCAGGAACGCCGCCATGCCCATGGCGATGAGCGCGGCCGAGATGTCGCCGCCCATCAGCATTGCCACGTTGTGCCCCACACCGGCGCCGATCGACAGCGACGGCGCAAAAATGCCGCCGGGCACGCCGCACCAGGCCGTGAGCCAGGTGGCCACGAACTTGAGGGTGACGTACAGCGCCGACACGTCGCCGCCGCCCGTGAGCATGTCCTTCACCGCGTGGGAGCCGGCGCCGAACGTCGCCCCGTCGGTCACCGAGCCGATCACCGCGATCGCCAGGCCGCCCGCCGCCGCGAAAAGCACCGGCTGGCGGCCCCGCCATTGGCTTGCGCGGTCACCCGAGCCGGTGAGCGATGCCGCCAGCAGCCGGGCGAACACGCCGCCCAGCACCCCGCAGGCGAGCGTCACCACCAGGCCGGGCAACAGCGCTTCCCAACCGAGCCGGGGCACCCGGATCACGCCGAAATACGTGAGGTTGCCAAAGGTGGACACCGCGACCAGACCGGCCAGCACAATGGCCGTGATGATCAGCCCGCTGCTGCGCGATTCGAGCTTGCGCGACAGCTCTTCGATGGCAAACACCACCCCGGCCAGCGGCGCATTGAAGGCCGCGGCGATGCCGGCCGCGCCACCCGCCACAAGCAAGGCGTGCGCGCTGATGCCCGAGCCCGGCCCGAGCCAGCGCTTCGCATGCTGCATCACCCCGGCGACCTGGACCGAAGGCCCCTCGCGTCCGATCGAGAGCCCGGCCAGCAGGCCCGCCGATGACAGCCCGATCTTGGCCAGCGTCAGGCGCAGAGAGACGAAGCGCGCCCGGGCGTCCGGCGGCAGCTGGGGGTCGAGGGCGGCCATGACCTGCGGGATGCCCGAGCCTGCGGCACCGGGGAAGTACCGCCGCGTGAGCCACACGATCCCGGCGGTCAGCGCCGGCGTCCAGAGAAAGATGGCCCAGGGCTGGGCATGCTGCAGCCTCTGGAACAGGCCGAAGGTCCAGTCGCTGAGCAACGTGAAGCCGACCACGCACAAGCCGGCGACCACGGCATAGGCCAGCACCACTGCGCGGTCCAGCCAGAGGCGTCCGTTGGACAGTTCGCCACGGAGGTTTTCGAGAAAATCGGGTTCGCGGTGCATGTCTGCGGTCATTTTGGCATGGCGCTCCGGGCCTAGGAGTCGGGGCCCGGATGCGGCACAATCGGCGGTCTCGCGCGCGAAGCGCCCTCCCTCTTCCCCTCCGGACATTTCTCTACAGGCAGCGCAACATGGCATCCGTCAACAAAGTCATCCTCATCGGCAACCTGGGTCGCGACCCGGAAGTGCGCACCTTCCCCAGCGGCGACCGCGTGGCCAACGTCACGCTGGCCACCACCGAGACCTGGAAGGACAAGCAGACCGGCGAACGCCGTGAACTGACCGAGTGGCACCGCGTGACGTTCCGCGGCGGCCTGGTGGGCGTGGTCGAGCAGTACCTGCGCAAGGGTTCGCAGATCTATGTCGAAGGCTCCATCCGCACCCGCAAGTACACCGACGCCTCAGGCGTCGAAAAATACGCGACCGACATCAATGCCAACGAGATGACCATGCTCGGCAGCCGCCAGGGCCAGGGCCAGGGCCAGGGCGCCCCGCAAGGTGGCGGCCAGGACGGCGGCTACGACGACGGTGGTTACGACAGCGCCCCGAGCACCGCCGCCGCTCCTGCGGCACCTGCGCGCCGCCCCGCCGCAGCGCCCGCCCGCCCGGCACCAGCC
>JAQGNA010000021.1 GCA_028292075.1 Rhodoferax sp.
GAGAAAAGAGCCAGGCCATGACCCTCCATACCCACGCCCACGCCGCCACCGCCACCGCGCTGCGCACCCACGACACGACCCGCATCGACGACACCCGCATCAAGGCGGTGCGCCCGCTCATCACGCCGGCCCTGCTGCAGGAATGGCTGCCGGCGCCCGAGGCGGCCGCGGCCTTGGTCGCCGCGAGCCGCAGCGCCATCTCGCAGGTGCTGCACGGTGCCGACGACCGGCTGGTGGTGGTGGTCGGGCCGTGCTCGATCCACGACCACGGCCAGGCACTCGACTACGCCCGGCAGTTGAAGGCCCAGGCCGACGCACTGCAAGGCGAGCTGCTGGTGGTGATGCGCGTCTACTTCGAGAAGCCGCGGACCACCGTGGGCTGGAAGGGCTACATCAACGACCCTCACCTGGACGGCAGCTTCGCCATCAACGAAGGCCTGGAGCTGGCCCGCCAACTGCTGCTGGACGTGCTGGCGCTGGGTCTGCCGGTCGGCACCGAGTTCCTCGACCTGCTGTCGCCACAATTCATCAGCGACCTGGTGAGCTGGGGCGCCATTGGCGCGCGCACAACCGAAAGCCAGAGCCACCGGCAGCTCGCCAGCGGCCTGAGCTGCCCGCTGGGGTTCAAGAACGGCACCGACGGCGGCGTGAAGGTGGCCACCGACGCCATCCAGGCGGCCCAGGCCGAGCACGCCTTCATGGGCATGACCAAGATGGGCCAGGCCGCGATTTTCGAAACCCGTGGAAACGACGACTGCCACGTGATCCTGCGCGGTGGCAAGCAGCCCAATTTCGCCGCGGCCGACGTCGACGCCACCTGCGGCCTGCTGAAGGGGGCTGGCCTGCGTCCTCAGGTGATGATCGACGTGTCGCATGCCAACAGCAGCAAGCAGCATCGTCGGCAGATCGAAGTCGCCGCCGACGTGGCCGCGCAGATTGCCGCGGGCGACCGCCGCATCGTGGGCCTGATGGTCGAAAGCCACCTGGAGGAGGGCCGGCAGGACATCGTGCCCGGCCAGCCGCTGCAGCACGGTGTGTCGGTGACCGACGCCTGCATCAGCATGGCGCAGACCGTGCCGGTGTTGCAGGGGTTGGCCGCGGCAGTGCGGGCGCGGCGCGCCGCCTCGCCTGCTTGAGGCAACGCGGGTGTGACCAACCGGGTGTGACCAACCGGGGGTGACCAGCCCGGCAGACCGGCCCGGCAGATCGGCCCGCGCGTCCGGCCCATGCCGCCAGCGGCAGCGCTAATGGGCGCCCTGGCGAAATATTCGCCAAGAAACCGCGCAACTCCCAAACCCGATTGATCAGTTTTTTGACCGAGTGCCGGAACGGCGCGAGGTTCGAAGTAAAGTTCAGCGGTGACCGACGAAACCTCCCAACCCAGCGCCGCCGAGCCTTTGGCGGCGCGCCGCATCGGCGCGCTGCCGATTTTCGACAGCGCGCTCGGCCGCCTGGGAATGGCCCTACAGAACGGCACGGCGCGCGCCGAAGCGTTGGAAACCGCGAGCGAGATGGCCCGCGTGGGCGGCTGGGCGGTCGAGCTTCCGTGGGGCCAGCTGACCTGGTCCGACCAGGTGAGGGCAATCCACGACCTCTCGCCCGGCCCGGCTTCGCCGCTGGAGGAGGCCCTGGCGTGCTACACACCCGAAGGCCGCAAGGCGATCCGGGAAGCGTTCGCCGAATGCGCGCGGCGTGGTGAACCCTTCGACCTGGCGCTGCCGATCACGACCGCCACCGCGCAGCGCCGCTGGGTCCGCGTGATGGGCCGCGCGGTGCGCGAGGCGCCCGCCGGAGACCGCGGCATCGGCGGCAGCGGCCGCATCGTCCGCGTGGAAGGCGCTTTTCAGGACATCTCGGACCGCAAGGAGATCGAGGAGAACCTGCGCCTCAGCGAGGAGCGCTTCAAGTACGTGAGCCGTGCCATCGCCGACGCCGTGTGGGACTGGGACCTGCGCACCGACGCCATATGGTGGAACGAGGGCCTCTCGCAGCTGTTCGGCGTGCCGCCAGCGGAAGAGGGTGCGGACAGCACGTCGTGGGCGTGGCGCATCCACCCGGCCGACCACGTCCGCGTGACCGACAGCATCTACGAAGTCATCAATGGCGACGGCACCAACTGGAGCGCCGAATACCGTTTTCGCCGACAGGACGGCTCCTATGCCGATGTGTTCGACCGCGGCTTCGTGATCCGCGACGCACGCGGTGAAGCGGTGCGCATGGTGGGCGGCATCAGCGACCTCGGCGACCAGTACCTGGCCGAGGAAGAAAGCCGCCTCGACGCCGAAACACGGGCGGGCATCGTGAAGATCCAGCAGGAGATCGCGGCGCTCGACCTCGACCTCTCCGCCGTCATGACCCTCACCGCCGAACGTGCTCGCCTGCTCACCGGCGGCACCGGCGGGCTGATCGAACTGCTCGAAGGCGACATGCTGGTCTGTCGCGCGTCTTCAGGCAGCACGGCGCGCAAGATCGGCGTGCGCCTTCCGCTCGACCAGAGCCTTTCGGGCATGGCGGTCGCCAGCGGCGCCGTGCTCATGAGCGCCGACGTGGAGACCGACGCGCGGGTGAACCTGCCGGTGTCGCAGAGCGTCGGCGCGAAGTCGATCATCGCCGCGCCGCTGCGCTCGGGCACCGACACCATCGGCGTGCTGAAGGTGATGTCCGACCAGCCCCATGCCTTCAGCGAGCGCGACGTGATGCACATGGAGATGCTCGTGGCCTCGCTGGGCTCGGTCATCCAGCGGCACCGCATCGCCGAGGAATTGCGCACCTCCGAAGCCCAGTACCGGCTGCTTTTCAACAACAACCCGATGCCGATGTGGGTCTACGAGACGGAGGGCTGGCGCTTTCTGGCGGTGAACCAGGCGGCCGTCGACCACTACGGCTACACGGAGGCGGAATTTCTGTCGATGGGGCTGCGCGACATCTGGCCACCGGACGATGCGGCCTCGATCGAGCAGCTCAGCGACGCGATCCTGCACAACCGGCCGCAGTACGCCGTCAAGCGGCGGCACCGCAAAAGGAACGGTGAGCTGATCGACGTCGAAAGCTCGGGCAACGGCATCGTGTTCGACGGCAAGCGGGCGCGCCTGGCCATGGCCAACGACGTGAGTCATCGCCTGCGGACCGAGCGCGAGCTGGCCAGCGTGAGCCGGGCCCAGCGCATGCTCAGCGCCTGCAACGAGAGCCTGATCCGCGCCACCTCCGAGGCCGGGCTGCTGCACGAGATCTGCCGCATCACGGTGGACATCGGCGGCTACGCCATGGCCTGGGTCGGGCATGCCCACGACGACGATGCCAAGCGCATCACCATCGCGGCCCGCTGGGGCACGGCCGCGTCCGAGCTGGACGCCTTGCCCATGTCATGGGCTGCAGACACGCCGGTGGGCCGGGGGCCAGCCGGCCGCACCATCCGCAGCGGCCAGATGGTGCTGATCGAGAACATCGCCGAAGACGAGAGCTTCCGGCCCTGGGTCGGACTGGCGATGTCCAAGGGCTTCCACGGCGTGGTCTGCCTGCCGCTGCGCAATGCCGACCACACCTTCGGCCTGTTCTACCTCTATGCGCCGCGGGTGCTGCGCATCAGCGCCGACGAAGTGCGCCTGCTCGAGGAACTGGCCAACGACCTGGCCTTCGGCATCGGCAACCTGCGCGCGCAGGAAGAACAGCGCCGGCTGCAGGCGGCGGTGCTGAAGGTGGCGGTAGGCGTGTCGGCCAGCACCGGCTCTACTTTCTTCGAGGACCTGTCGCGCAACATGGCGGATGCGCTGGGCGCCGAGGTCGGCATGCTGGCGCGGCTGGACGGTGCCGATACGGAGCTCGACTTTCTTTCGGCCGTGGTGCGCGGCCAGTCGATGCCGCGCTTTCGCCGGCCGCTGGCGGGGATGCCATGCCAGGACATCACCGAGCGCCAGTGGCTCTGCACCGACGTGCCGGCGGGCAGGTACCAGGCGTCGCCCGACCTGGGCGGCTTCGTGGTGCGGGGCTATGCGGGCAGGCGGCTGGACAACAGCGCCGGCCGGCCGATCGGCGTGATCGGCGTGCTGTTCGATGCGCCGCTGACGCGCTCGGACTTCGTCATGTCGACGCTGCAGATCTTCGCCGCCCGCGCCGCCGCGGAAATGGAGCGCCAGGAGGCGGACATGCGCATCCTCGACCAGGCCTCGCTGCTGGACAAGGCGCAGGACGCGATCATCGTCCGCGCGCTCGACCACCGCATCGTCTACTGGAACAAGAGCGCGGAGCGGCTCTATGGCTGGTCTTCGGAAGAAGCGCTCGGCCATGCCGTGGCCGAACGCACGCACATGGACCCGGAGGCGTTTGCGCAGGCCCATGCCGAACTCATGGCGGCCGGCGAGTGGAACGGCGAGATCACGCAGGTGCGCAAGGACGAGGCCACGCTGACGGTGGAAGCGCGCTGGACACTGGTGCGCAACGCTGGGGGCGAGGCGACTTCGGTGCTGGCGATCAACACCGACATCACCGCGCGCAAGGCGGCCGAACGCGAAATCCAGAAGCTGGCCTTCTACGATCCGCTGACGCAGCTGCCCAACCGCCTGCTGCTGATGGACCGGCTGCAGCACGCCCTCGCGGCCAGCACCCGCACGGGTCGGGGCGGCGCGCTGCTGTTCATCGACCTCGACAACTTCAAGACGCTGAACGACACCCTTGGCCACGACCAGGGCGACCTGCTGCTGCAGCAGGTCGCCCTGCGGCTGACCAGCTGCGTGCGCGAGGCCGACTCGGTGGCGCGGCTCGGCGGCGACGAATTCGTGGTCATGCTCGAGGAGCTGGGCCAGAACGCCGCCGACGTGGCCAGCCAGGCCAAGCTGGTGGGCGAGAAGGTGCTGGCCATGCTCGGCACGCCCTACCGGCTTGCCCACGGTGAACACCAGAGCACGGCCAGCATCGGCATCGCCCCCTTCGCGGGCCACCACGAAAGCATGGGCGAACTGCTGAAGCAGGCCGACATCGCCATGTACCAGGCCAAGGCCGCGGGCCGCAACACCCTGCGCTTCTTCGACCCCGGGCTGCAGGCCGCAGTCACCGCGCGGGCTTCGCTCGAGGCGGACATGCGGCATGCCCTGGCGCACGACGAGTTCACGCTGCACTACCAGCCCCAGGCCGACCACCTGGGCCACATCTCGGGGGTGGAGGCGCTGATCCGCTGGAACCACCCCACGCGCGGGCCGGTTTCGCCGGCGGCCTTCATTCCGTTGGCCGAAGAGACCGGCATCATCCTGCCGATCGGCCAGAAGGTGCTGCAGATGGCCTGCCGCCTGATGGCCGACTGGGCCCGGCAGCCCGAAACCGCCGGGCTCACCATGGCGGTGAACGTGAGTTCGCGCCAGTTCCGCCATCCGGACTTCGTGGGCCATGTGACCGAGGTGCTCAGGGCCAGCGGCGCCAACCCGCGGCGGCTGAAGCTGGAGCTCACCGAAAGCCTGATGGTCGACGACATGGACGTCACGGTCGAAAAAATGACCGAATTGCAGCGCCTGGGCGTCGGTTTCTCGCTCGACGACTT
>JAQGNA010000038.1 GCA_028292075.1 Rhodoferax sp.
AGGCGCTGCCGAATTAGACGTCACTGTCGGTTCCGTGGGCACCTTGGCAAGGGCAGCGCCCGGCCTGAGGTGTCACTCCCTGCAAGCTTGTCCGCAGGATAGCGGAGCCAGGGTGGCGCGGCGACACGAGGCGTGTCCACCATGAGGCGTTTCAAACTCCGAGCGCCTTGCGCAGGTTCGTCGGGGCGATGCGCAGGGCTTCGCGGTACTTGGCGACGGTGCGGCGCGCGCATTCGATGCCCTGTTCCTTCAGCATGTCTGAGAGCTGGCTGTCCGACAGCGGTTTCTTCGGGTCTTCGGAGCTGACGAACTGCTTGATCAGCGCACGCACGGCGGTGCTCGATGCGTTGCCGCCGGTCTCGGTGCCGAGCGACGAGCCGAAGAAGTACTTGAGTTCAAAAGTGCCGTGCGGCGTGGCCATGTACTTGGCGGTGGTCACGCGGCTGATCGTCGACTCGTGCAGGCCGAGTTCGTCGGCAATTTCGCGCAGCACCAGCGGCCGCATCGCCAGTTAGCCATGGCTGAAGAAATTCTTCTGGCGTTCGACGATGGCGTTCGACACCCGCAGAATGGTGTCGAAGCGCTGCTGGATGTTCTTGATGAACCAGCGTGCTTCCTGCAGCCGCTGCTGCAGCGCCGCGCTGTTCGACGAATCGCGGCCGCCGCCCTTGTGCTGCTTCAGCGCATTGGCATAGATGTCGTGCACCCGCAGGCGGGGCATGACGTCGGCGTTCAGCTGCACGCGGAATCGCGCCTGGGCGCCGCGGCCGACTTTCGCCACGATCACGTCGGGCACCACGATGTTGCGTTCCACGTTGACGAAGCGGCGTCCCGGCTTGGGCTCCAGTCGCGCGATCAGGCCCATCGCGGCCTTGACCACGGTGTCGGGCGCGTTGCACAGGTGCGACAGGCGCTTGATGTCGCGGCGCGCGAGCAGGTCGATGGAATGGCCGCAGATGCGCAACGCGGCGCGCCGTACCTGCTCATCCTCGTCCTCGGCGTCTTCATCGTAGAGCGCACGCAGCTGGATCGACAGGCATTCCTCGAGCGAGCGCGCGCCGACACCCACCGGCTCCAGGCTCTGCAGCAGGCCCAGGCCCATGGTGAAGCGGTGCACCAGTTCGTCGACGTCCTCGCCTTCTTCGGCACCCGCCAGGCCCTGGGCCAGTGAGAGAAGAGTGTCTTCAAGGTAGCCGTCGTCGTTCAGTGACTCGATCAGGAAGCGCAGCGCCGCGCGGTCTTCTTCGCTCAAGCGCAGGGCCAGCGCCTGGCGGTGCAGGAACGAGGTGAGCGATTCCTGGCTGCGGGCGAGTTCGGTCGCATCGACCTCGCCGTCCTCGCCCAGGTTGTTTTGCCGGGCCGGAGCGTCGCCGCCCCATTCGCTGTCGTCGGGCGCGATCTCGGAGGTGCCGTCGCCCTCCCAGCTCTGGCTGTCGTCCTGGCCCGTGAGCGGGCTTTCGGATTCGGCCGGCGCCTCGGCCACCGAAGTCTCGGTGCCCGTGCTTTCACTCGGGGACGAGGCGGCGGTGCTGCTGCTGAACTCGGATTCGCGGTCGTCGGTGTTGACCTGCGCGTCGGCCTGCGCCAGCCCGAATTCCTCGCGCGGCGCCTCGTCGAGGTTCACTTCGAGGAAGGGGTTGTCGTCCAGCATCTGCTCGACTTCCGCACTCAGTTCGAGCGTGGACAGTTGCAGCAGGCGGATCGACTGCTGCAACTGGGGTGTCAGTGCCAGGTGCTGGGAGACGCGGAGAGAAAGGCCTTGTTTCAAAGCGGGGCCTCCCGGGCTGGAACGTCCGCCCTCACGCCAGCCCTCTCCCGCCCGCGGAAGGGGGAGCAAGACCAAGCCGCGCGATCAATGCTGGCGGACAAGCCGGCCACCTTCCAGAGACACCGCGGAACGGGCTTTGCCCGGCCGCTGGTGTCGCCCCCTGCGAGCCTGTCCTGAGCTTGACGAAGCGGGGGGAGGGAGCTGCACGCAGTGAGCGACATGGGGGTGTTCCACATCCTACATTTTGAAGTGCTCGCCGAGGTAGACCCGGCGCACTTCGGCGTTGTTGACGATGTCCGACGGCGTGCCTTCGGCCAGCACATGGCCGTCGCTGATGATGTAGGCGTGGTCGCAGATGCCCAGCGTTTCGCGCACGTTGTGGTCGGTGATGAGCACGCCGATGCCGCGCGATTTCAGGAAGCTGATGATGCGCTGGATCTCGATCACGGCGATCGGGTCGATGCCGGCAAAAGGCTCGTCGAGCAGGATGAAGCGCGGCTGGGTGGCCAGCGCGCGGGCGATCTCGACCCGACGGCGTTCGCCACCGGAAAGCGACAGCGCCGACGAACTGCGCAGGTGTTCGACCCGCAGGTCTTGCAGCAGCGCGGTGAGGCGTTCCTCGATCTCGGCCTTGCCGAAGGCGCGGCCGGCTTCGTCCTGCTGCAGTTCGAGCACGGCGCGCACGTTCTCCTCGACCGTGAGCTTGCGGAAGATCGACGCCTCCTGTGGCAGGTAGCTCAGGCCCAGCCGCGAGCGGCGGTGGATCGGCATGTGTTCCACCGCTTGCCCGTCGATGGCGATGCTGCCGCCGTCGGAGCGCACCAGGCCGACGATCATGTAGAACGAAGTGGTCTTGCCGGCGCCGTTGGGGCCCAGCAGGCCGACGACCTCGCCTTTCCGGACCGTCATGCTGACATCCTTGACGACCTTGCGGCTGCCGTAGGACTTCTGCAGGTGGCGGGCTTCCAGGCGGCTTTCGGATCCGGCGGGCGAGGCGGCCGACGCAGGGCGCGTCGCTGTGTCCATCACTTGGGTTCTCCGTCCAGCCGCAGGCTGGGGCGCAGCACCGTGCCGGGGCCGGCCGGGGCTGCAGGTGCGGCCGAGGCTGCGGGCTTGGGCGACAGCATGGCGCGCACGCGGCCACCGCCGTTCGCCGCCGCGGTTTTGCCGCCCGGCGCGGCACCGCCGTCCACGGTGTACACGCCAGTGGTGTTTTCGTAGACGATGACGGCGCCGGTGGTTTCGTCGCCCAGCGTGGAGCCGATGTAGCGGCGCATGACAGCGCGCTTGATCAGCTTCACGTTGTCGGCCTTGCTGTCGTATTCGATGGTTTCGGCTTCGCCTTCGATGAACTCGTCGACGCCATCGCGCTTCTGGCGAAAGTAGGCCAATTTGCCCGGCTCGGCGGTCACCAGCCCGTATTGGTAGCCGGCGGCATCCTGGCGGACGTCGATGCGGGCGCCGCGGACGATGATGCTGCCCTTGGTCATGACGACGCGGCCGGTGAACACATTGGTCTGCTTCAGGTCGTCATAGCGCATGTTGTCGGCTTCGACGTTCATGGGCTTGTCCCGGTCGGCTTTTTCTGCGAAAGCGGGGCTGCCTGTCAAGGCTAAAACCCAGGACAGGAGTAAGTAAAAGTAAAGTTTTTTCATAAAGGCATGAATCTTGCTGACCATTGTAGCGGCCAGGCCACGGCCCTCGTAAAAAAGCCCGCATGCAGCGGGCTTTTTTACAGAAACAGGCCAGGTTGGCCTGTAAAACTCAAGCCTTGGGCTTCGACTTGCGCTCTTCAGCGAGCAGATAGTCCGTCACCATGAGGGCGCGCGGCATGCTTTGCGCCTGCGATCCGTCGGTATAGAACTTGCCGGCAATGCCCAGCGCCGGCACACCAGCCACTTGATACGCTTCTTGCAATTGTGTCGCCTTGCGTACCTTGGCGGCCACGCTGAACGAGTTGTAGATTTCGGTGAACTTGGCCTTGTCGAGGCCCTGCTTCGCAGCCCAGTCGATCACAGCGGCGTCCTTGTTCAGCTGCTCGTGCTGCACGTGGATCGCCTGGAACACCTTGCGGTGCATCTGCTCGAGCTGGTTCATGGCTTCGAGCGTGTAGTAGAGCTTCTGTGGCGGAACGAAGCTGTCCTGGAACATGACGGGGACGCGACGGAACGACACATCTTTCGGCAGGCGCTTCACCCATTCTTCGAGCGCAGGTTCGAACGCATTGCAATGTGGGCACGCGTACCAGAAGAATTCGACCACTTCGATCTTGCCGGCGGGGGCTTCGGTGTTGGCCGGCTTCGGCAGCGTCAGGTAATCCTTGCCTTCGGCCGGCTTCTGGCCCTGGGCCTGCGCCGAGGCGAACGGGGACAAAGCCAGGGCGGAACCGGCCAGGATACTGGCCGAGGTCAGCGAAAACTCACGACGTTTCATTGCAAATCACTCCTTGTGGGGTTTCAGACCGGCGGCGCTGCCAAAAGTTCAGCGGCCGGTGGTTTGGGTCGGCTGCCGTCGCCGGCGACGCGCGGGGCGCGTTCCAAAAGCTGTCGGTCAGCGCTGCACGCGCACCAGCGCGGTTTCGGTGCCGATGTTGTCCAGGCGGTCCTTGGTGCGTTCGGCGTCGTCCTTCTTGCCGAACGGGCCCATGCGCACCCGGTACACCGTGCGGCCGGACTGCTCGCGCTCGGTGACGCGGGCTTCCATGCCCATCATTGCCAGCTTGGCGCGCTGCGCTTCGGCGTCTTCCGGCGTGCGAAACGCACCGGCCTGCACGAAATACTCGAACGGATCTGCCGCTGGTGGCAGCGAAGGCGGGGCGACGGCCACGGCGGTTGCTGCAGTTGTTGCGGTCGGGGTTGGCGGCACCGTCTTGGCCCGGGCCCTGGCCAGGTCGCCCAGCGGATCGGCGGAAGCGGCGGGTGCGACGATCTTCGGCTCGGTCGGCTTCGGCGGCGTGGCTGGCGCGACGGCGACCGGCACCGGGACGGGCACCGGCGGCGCAATGCC
>JAQGNA010000075.1 GCA_028292075.1 Rhodoferax sp.
GTGTGAAGGACGGGAGTGTAGTGACAGCCTTGATTCATGTGTCAGGGCGAACCGGTGCTAGAATTTAATGGTGCGCAATATTTCATTTGGTTATTTATTGTATGCAAAGTGATTTTGGCGCAACGAAGAGCATCGCAAGTGATCACACGCAGACGGAAGTTGGCTCCTTCAAGTACAGCGATGAGGGCAAGGTGGTGCTCAGCAAGTCGGACAAGCCAGTTGCCTATTACAAGACGCATTGGCTGACCTGGACCTGGGTCGCTTGCCTCGCCTCGGCAGGGCGGGGCTGCACAGCTTTGGCATTGGCCAAGCTGTCGTTGCGCAAGGATTCGCCGCCGTTGCGCGACCAGGAAGCGTTGCTTACGCCCCATGCGCCTCCTTTGACCACTGCTGAATGGCAGGCTGCCAATCGAGCTGCAGTAGCCAGGCTAGTGGGTGACGTTCATCACTGGTGGACCGCCCCTGCGCCTGAGCCTGTGCCTAGAACGGAGCCCGTTCCCAAGCCTGAAAAGCTGAAACCCGTCGTTCCGCCGTTTGATCTCCAGGACATTCCTGACGTCATGGATAGGCTGAGGCTGCCGGTCTCGGCGAAGATGATGCGGCATTGGTTTGCGGGAAGAGAGAACTATTCGAACAACAGGCAAGACGACATCGATGGTATCGACCAAAACGGTGTGCCATATTCTTCAGCAATGATCGACCACGACATCATCAAGCTCGACTGGGTGCTCGGGTTTTCGAGGGCAAGAAACGCTTATGAACGATTGGCTGCGACAGGGCTTTACGCCTCAGTTGCTGTGGACGTCATTCGGAATCGACTGCAGGCGTACATTGATTGCCATGCCAACCCATATGAACCATTCAATGGGCTGGCAGAGTGTGGCCAAGATGTCCACCAATTACATGCCCATTTTCAATTCCAACTTGCGCGAGTTGATTCCACATTGACTGATAAAGCGCTCCAGTGGTTGGCAAATGACGCTGGCACGGTCAAAGCTCCCGACGATCTGGCGGGTGCACTTGGCAGCTTCAGCATCTACGCGGCCCTGGGCACAACCTACATCAGTCGCGTCACGCGGGAAGCACGGGTTGACTCGGTGTATGTCTACGTCCGCGATTCCTATTCGTTTTCCGACGGTGACGCGAAGGCATCACAGTATCTCGGGCATTGGAGCACCGAGGGCGTGTACCTGGCGCCGCTGCCGGTTGTCTATGAGGACAGCGCGCGCCGCTGGATCAACGCGCCTTTGGTGGACATTGATCGAAGCATCTACGATCAAGGCGCCATCATGTATCCGGTCAGCAACAAGAGCTTCCGCGATTGGCGCGAGCGCCACCGCCAGGGCGGCGACTTCATCTCCTACAGCCGGCCGCGGCAACTTAGGTTGCAAACGCCCATCGTCGTGAGCATGAAATGATCATCGTACAGTTCCTGCAGCAGCTTGCGACCAACCATTTTCCTAGGGACGAACACATTCGCCTCGGCTGGTGGATGTTGAGCATGCCGATGCTGGTTGCCATCGTTCTTCACACGCCGCTCGCAGTCGTTCGTCACCGGCGTGAGCCAGGGCGCATGGTCGTTTACTCGGCCGTTTTATTTCTGGCAACCTTTGGTGGTGCCGACGTGGTTTATTACGCCGAGGGGGCCTATGCGCGGGCGACGGTCAATCCTGCGGAATGTCGGCTTAACAGTCAATTGCCCTTTGGTTCCTACGAAGCCCTGGTATGCGTGACTGAGGGAAGCTATAAAAACGTCAACATTGGAGGGTTTGTTCGCTTGCGTTCAACCGCAGATGGCACAGTGTTGGCGGAGCGGGAGTTCTATAACACCGAAATCACTTACGTCCATTGGGGCCGCGACACCTTGACCGTCGGCATTGCCGAGGGCAGCGCCAAGATACCGTTACCGCCTACGAAATGGGACCGTCTTCGCGCCATGCTGCCCTGACCGGTTGCCGGCACACCGTGCATGCGCATACCATGCGGTTCAGCGCCGCAGGTTCACCAGCACGATGCCCGCCAGCACCAGAACGGCGCCCGCGATGAACTGAGGCTCGAGCGTTTCGCCGAGGAACAGCACGCCGAAGCTCACGCCGAACAGCGGCGTGAGGAACGAAAAGGCCGACAGGCGCGAGGCCAGATACCGGCGCAGCAGCCAGAACCACACGAGGAAGCTTGCGAAGGCCACCACCAGCGACTGGAAGGCCAGGTTGGCCCAGATCAGCCCGCTCATGGGCGCCATGGCCCGCCCGCCCTGCAGCAGCGGGCCGGCCACCAACATGAGCACGGCGGCCACGCCGAGCTGGTACATCAGCGTTTGCGAGGCCGGTGCTTCCGAGAGGCTGCTTGACCGGATCACCAGCGTGGTGGCCGCCCAAAGCATGCCGGCGCCGATGCCCAACGCGTCGCCGATCAGCATGCGCGTCGTGGCCTCGCCGCCGAACAGCCCGGCGGAAAACACCACCGCCACGCCCGCGAACGCCATTAGCACGCCGAGCCATTGAAGGGGCGCCAGGCGTTCGCCAGCCACGCGCCAGTGCAAAGCCAGCGCGGTAAAGATCGGCGCGGTGTAGAGGAACACCACCATGTGCGAGGCGCTGGTGTAGAGCAAACCAATGGCGGCCAGCAGGAATTCGGTTGCGAACAGCAGGCCGGCGAGCAGCCCTGGCTTGAGGCGGCCGTCGCGCAGCGAAAAGCCTTCTCGCCGCCAGGCCATGAGCGCACCGAGCATCAGCGCGGCAACCAGCGAGCGGATGCCGATCTGCGTCACCGGGTGAAGGGTGGGCGCCGCCACCTTGATGGCCACCTGTTGCAGCCCCCAGCAGGCGCAGAGCAGCACCATGAGGCCGATGGCGGAAGCGTCGAGTGATTTGCGCAGCATGAAATGAAGGGCTTCCTGAAACAGTGAAGGCGAGTCTAAGAATAGCGGGCTGCCACTGCAGCCAGGCATTGAAGCCTGCCATTGCGGCCGGCCGGGCCGCAGCTTAAATCTTTTCGCCCCGAAACTTCAGGGCCGCCTGGCGGATCACCTCGGCCAACAGCCGTTCCTGGCCCTGCCGCTCGCGCAGCCAGCGGGCGTCATTGTGGTCGCGCTTCACGTCTTCGCGCAGCATCTGCAGACCGGCGTCGCCGCCAAGGACATGCGCATGCCGGCTCACCTGCTGCAGGGTGTGAAGGATGTGGTCGCGCAGGGCCATGTGTTCGCCGGTCGCCGGGTCCACGTACACGGCGTCGAGCCCGAAGCGGCAGGCCTGGAAGCGGTTGTAGGTGTAGACCAGGTAGTCGTCTTCGTTTGGCGTGAACGGGTCGTCCTGCATGAACCAGGCGGCCAGCGACTGCACATAGGCCGACAGGGCCGCGGCGCGCTCCACCGTGAGCGGCGTGTCGAACACGCGGATCTCGATGGTGCCGTATTCCGGCTTGGGCCGGATGTCCCAGTAGAAGTCCTTCATGCTCTTGACCACGCCGGTGCGGGTCATCTTGTCGTAGTAGACGGAGAACTCGTCCCAGGTGAGCGTGAACGGCGCGCGGCCCGACAGCGGAAACGCGAACACCGAGTTCAGCCGCGCCGAGTCGAACGCCGTGTCCTGGCCCTGCACATAGGGGCTCGATCCCGACAGCGCAATGAAGTGCGGAATGTAGCGCGACATGCGGTGCAGGCTCAGCAGCGCCGTGTCGGCGTCGGGGCAGCCCACGTGCACATGCTGGCCGAAGATGGTGAACTGCTTCGACAGGTAGCCGTACAGGTCGGACAGCTCGCGAAAGCGCGGCTTGTCGTAGATGCGCCGCTCGTGCCATTGCTGGAACGGATGCGTGCCGCCGCCCACCACGGCGATGTTGAGCTTGTCGGCGCTCTGCACCAGCGCATTGCGCAGCTGCGTCAGTTCGTCGAGCACCTGGCCGGACGACTGGCACACGCCGGTCGAGATCTCGATCATGCTCGAGGTCATTTCGGGCACCACGCTGCCCGGCAGCTCGTATTTGGCCATCAGGCGCAGCATGTCCTCGGCATAGGGCGCGAGGTCGTAGTCGTGGGTGTTGACCAGCTGCAGCTCGAGCTCGACGCCGAGCGACAACGCGGCCGACCGCTGGAAGGCTTCGAGGCTCATGCAGCTTCTCCCCGGGTCAGCGGCGCGGTGTTGCCGTCGTTGGCTGTGCCAGTGCCAAGGTTGCCGTTGCCGCCCGTGCCCCCATTCGGCGTCAGCGCGGCCGGGCTCGACGAGGCAAAAGCCGTCCCCGGCAGCCAGGGGCGGGAGGTTTCGCCGGCGCGGTGCAGCGCCATGGTGGCGATCAGCCCGCCCAGCACCTCCATCAGCAGGATGGCGGGCAGTGCGATGCTGGTGATGGACGGACCGAGCGTTGGCGAGGCCGAGGCAAACTGCGAGGCCAGCAGCAGCGCCACCGACGACATCGGCGACATGGCGCAGCCTACCCACAGGGCCTGGCGCAGCCGCATGCCGCTGCCGAAGCTGGCCAGCGTGAGGCCGGTGATCTTGGCCAGCGCCCGCACCGCCACCAGCGCCAGCACCACGCCGCTCACCGCATGGCTCCAGGGTGCCTGGGCG
>JAQGNA010000169.1 GCA_028292075.1 Rhodoferax sp.
CAGAGCACCAGGCGCTATTTAATCAATAGCGTCATGCGTGCCTTGCGACAGCTTGACCGCCAGGCACAAGACGCCGGTCAGTCGGCCAGCGGCGGTGATCAGCGTCCGGCAGGCAATGGCCCGGCCAAACCCGGGAGCGCGAAGTCGGGCAGTGCTGGCTTGCCGGCGGCGGACGCGCAGCACCCGATCGGCGGTGGCGACGTACAACGCGTTCTACCGTGTTCAACCGCGATCAACGCATGCGCAGCCTGAGCGGTTCAGGACATTCTGAGAAGAGAAGACCTGAACGACAGGATGTGTGTTTTCGCCGCATCGGCCGCCGCCTGAGCGTCGCGGTTGGCCAGCGCCGTCACGATCGCCCGGTGTTCGGCGATCACTTCTTCGACATGGCCCACGGTCGACAGCGAGATTGCCCAGAAGCGCTGCGACCGGGCGTGCAGCACGCTGAGGATGTCCTGCAGGATGGTGTTGCGCGCCGCTGCGGCGATTTTCTCGTGAAATAACCGGTCGGTATTGGTGCGTGCCGTCGCATCGTTCACGGCCGCGGCGCGTTCGAAATCCTGCGCGATGGTTTCGAGTTCCTGCAGTTCACCGGCGGTGATGGCGGCCGCGGCCAGCCGCATGCACAACATCTCGTTGACCAGCCGCACCTCGATCAACTCCAGCGCGTCGTTGATCGAAAGTGGCGCCGCCATCGCGCCCTTCCTTGGAATGATCTGCACCAGGCCCTCCGCCGACAGGCGGTGCAGCGCCTGGTTCACCGGCGTACGGCCCACGCCGAACCGTTCCATCACCTGCGCCGTGTTCAGGTATTCACCGGGTTTGTAGACCAGCGTGACCAGCGCCTCCTTCATCAACGTGTAGGCGGCCTCCCCCAAGATGGGGCGGCTCGCCGCGGCCAGCTCGGTCGGCACCACCCTTGAGTGGTACGACTTCACCATCTACAACCTGATGGCCGCGCTGGTCTTCAACAGCGTCTTCTTCCCCTCGTTCGACCCGCTGACCGGCACCATCCTGGCTTTCTCGACCTACGCGGTCGGCTACATCTCGCGGCCGCTCGGCGGCTTCGTGTTCGGCCATCACGGTGACAAGCTCGGTCGGCGCTTCGTGCTGGCCGCCCGCCGGCGATCATCGCCAGACTCAATGCCGAAGTGCAGAGCCTGCTTTCGAGTGCCGACATGCGCAAGCAGATCGCCGACATCAGCCTCGACACCGCCGGCGGCTCGGCGACTGCGTTCGGCAGCTTCATCCAGCAGGAATCGAAGGATTACGCGCGCTTCGTCAAGGACTCGAACATCACGCCGCAGTAGGGCGGCCTTGGGTCGGCAGCCGCTGACAGTGGCCGGCTCGTCCAGTGATCTCCACCGCACCCATCGCGGCACCGTGTGCTTGAACTGCATGGCCGTTCAGTGTTGCAGGCCCGATGAATGCTTCACCGGCAGCTATCTGAACTATAGCGTCAGGGCGTTTCCTGCGGCAGCTTGGCCGAGACGCATTGCATGCCGGTCAGGCCGTTGGCGGCGCTCACCACCGTCTGGCAGGCAATGGCCCGGCCGGAAGACGGATCGTGGAACCACGCCGTGCTGCTGTTGCCGCTGGCCGACGCGCCGATCACCTGGAAACTCGGATTGGCGCGGATCTGCGAATTGGCCGAAGGCGCTGCGAAGAACAGGGCCGCGGGCACGGCCACCGCCGCGATGGCCAGAATACCGATATGGCTCGATTGCATGAGAACTCCTGTGGGCGAGAAGCGGCGCGCTGTCCGCGGCCCCATAGGTTACCTCCCGCGGGCGTCGCGTCAGTCTGCAGGCATGCGAGCGGACTTTGCAGCCGGCCTGCGTGCCAGCCAGCCAGCCAGCAAACGGGCGGATTGCGGGTTTGGCTGACAGCGGGCACGGTTCGGCGGTCTCAAAATGGCGCCACTTGCTGGCCAGAACTGGAGATGCCCATGAGACCTGAAACCCCTGAAGTGGCCAAAGCCGAAAAGGAAGTCGGCCGCGTGCTCGAGAAGCTCGAAGAGGAAACCGGTGGCGACGTCAAGGGCATCGGCCTCGAGGACATGGTCGACACCGACGCCGCCACCGGCCGCCCGGTCGTCAAGAAGGCGGTCGACATCAAGGTTCAGCCCAAGCCGCTGAAGCGCTGGTCGACCTGAGGCGGCACCATGAAAACGCTTGCCGCCATCGCCGCCATCGCCGCCACGCTGGCCACGGCCCTGGTCGCCAGCCAGGCGTCCGCCCATCACGGCTGGAGCGAATACGACGCCAGCCAGCCACTGCAGCTCAACGGCAGCATCGAAAGCTCCGGTTACGAACACCCGCACGGCTTCGCTCGCCTGAAGACGGCCGACAAGACCTGGACGGTGGTGCTGGCACCGCCATCCCGCATGGAAAACCGCGGCCTCACGCCAGAGATGCTCAAGCCGGGCACCCGCGCCACGGTGGTGGGTTATGCAAACCGCAACAAGCCCGAAGAACTGCGTGCCGAGCGCATCACCGTGGGCGACAAGACCACGGAGCTGCGCTGACCATGAACGACGCCGGCTGGCTGGGCTGGCTCGGGGCTTCGCCGCTGTCCCAATGGATGCGCGGCAGCCTCTGGCTCTACCCGCTGGTGGAAACGGTGCACATCGTCGGGTTCGTGGTGCTGGTGGGCAGCGTCGTGGCCTTCGACCTGCGGTTGCTCGGCTTCTCCAGGTCGGCATCGGCCCTGCCGGTGCAGGCGCTGGGGCGGCATCTGTTGGCATGGTCGGCGCTGGCGCTGCTGCTCGTCGTTCCCGCTGGCGTGATGATGTTCTCCGCCCATCCGCACGACTTCTTCGAGAACGGGGTCTTCCGGCTCAAGCTGGCGCTGATTGCAGTGGCTGGCCTCAATGCGGTGGTATTCCACTTGGGTGTCTACCGGGGCGTGGCAGCCTGGAACAACGATCGCCGAGCGCCGATGGCCGCGCGCCTGCAGGCCTGCGTTTCGATCGCGCTGTGGGTGGCCGTGATCGCTTGCGGACGGCTGCTCGCCTACACCTGACGGCTCGCTGCGCCGCGCCGCGAACAGCGCGGAAGGGCGGTGGAGGATTCTGCCTGGTTCCATCATCACGATGGCGATAATCCCATGGCCATGCCGACACTGTCCGGCCCACGTCACACCACTGGAAGCCTTGTCAATTGAAAGTGCCGCATTGAATCCCGCCGCAGCCGCCGTCGCAGCCGATGTCTCCCGCGCCGCCCCGGCCTCCCACGCGGCACGGGTACTGATGGCGGAGACCGTCCGGCGCGTCGAGTCCACAGGGCCGCTCGACGACGCCCAGGTGCTTCGGGAGATCGGCGATACGGCCATGCCGGCCGGCCAGGCCGAGTGGTTGTTGTCGCGCGCCTGGCGGCTGGGGCATCGGCTGGCGCTCGACGAGCAGCTGCAGCGCTGGCGCGGGCTTGCGGCCACGGCGCTGTTGGCCCTGGTGGCGGTGGTGGTGATCGGGGCGCTGGCCGCGGCTGGCGGCGTGGTGCATGCCGGGCGCACCGTCAACGCCGTTGCTGCCTTCTTCACCTTGCTGGGCCTGCATGCCGTCACGCTGCTGCTCTGGCTGGTGGGCTTGCTGGCGCCCTGGCCTTCCAGCGGCGGCGCGCTCGGCCGGCTCTGGCTCGAGGCCGTGGCCTGGCTGTCGCGGGGCCGCAACGCCAACGCGGCAAGCCTGCTCGGCGCCAGCGTGGACCTGCTGCGCCGCCAGCGCCTGGCACCCTGGCTGTTCGGCTGGATCAGCCACACGGTCTGGGCGTTGTCGTTCATCGTGATGCTGGCCGTGCTGTGGTTCGCCTTTTCGTTCCAGGCGTACCGGCTGACCTGGGAGACCACCATCCTCGGCCCCGACTTTTTCGTGCGCTTCGTGCAGGCGGTCGGCGTGCTGCCGGGCTGGCTCGGTTTCCCCGTGCCCGACACCGCCACGTTGCTCGATCCGGCCGCCCGAACCGCCGACCAGCGCGCCTGGGCCTGGTGGCTGATCGGCTGCGTCGTCGCTTATGGGCTGCTGCCGCGGGTCCTGCTGGCCGCGTTCTGTGCGTGGCAATGGCGCCGGCGCACGGCGAGCCTCGCGCTCGACACCGCCGACCCCTACTACCGCGCCCTGCTGGCGCGGCGCGACGACCTGCAGGCCGCCGCCGTGGTGGACGCCGAAACGCCCTGGCAGGCGCCCGCCAACGTACATCCGCCGGCGGCCGACCGCCAGGGCCCGGCGGCGCTCATCGGCTTCGAGCTGCCGCCGGAGGCGCCGTGGCCGCCCGCGCATTTTCGGGCGGCGGCAGCATGGTCTCGCCGCATTGCCGGCACCAGCGAGGAACGGGCCGGCGTGTTGATGGCGCTGCGCCAGCTGCATCCGGCACGGCTGCTGGTGGCCTGCCATGCCGCGTCGTCGCCCGACCGCGGCACGGCTCGGTTCCTCCGCGAAGCCGGTGACCTGGCCGGCCGCTGTGCGCTGATGCCCGTCGGCGGCCCGTTGGCGGCGGGCGAAGCCGAGCGCTGGACGGCGTGGCTCTCGGCCGCCGGCCTGGCGCATTTCGAATGCATCACCGACCAGGCCGCCGGCGATACCTGGCTCGCCGAGGCAGCCCGTGGCTGAGCATTACCCATTTTCGAAAGGCCGTCCGGACGGCATCCAGATCGCGGTCGTCGGCCACACCAATGCCGGCAAGACCTCGCTGCTCCGCACGCTCACACGCAGGGCGTCATTCGGCGAAGTGGCCGACCGGCCCGGTACCACGCGGCACGTGGAGCGCATCGCGCTGCGCATCGACGGCGGCACGCCGGTCACGTTTTTCGACACCCCGGGCCTGGAGGATTCCACCGCCCTGCTCGACCACCTGCGAAGCCACGGCCAGGACCTCGCGCGCCTCGAGCGGGTGGAGGCCTTTCTCGCCGGCCCCGAGGCGCGCCGTAGTTTCGAGCAGGAGGCCAAGGTGCTGCGCAAGATGCTGGAGGTGGACGCGGCGCTGTATGTCATCGACTGCAGAGAACCGGTGCTGCCCAAGTTCCGCTGCGAGATCGAGATCCTCGCCTCCTGCGCGCGACCGGTCATGCCGGTGCTGAACTTCGTGCGGCATCCGGCGAGCCGCGAAGCCGAGTGGCAGGCCGTGCTACAGGACAGCGGGCTGCATGCCCAGGTGCGCTTCGATGCGGTGGCGCCCTTCGTCGGCTCCGAGCAGCGCCTCTACCAGGACCTCGCAACCCTGCTGCCGCGCCAGCGCGAGGCCCTGGCCGGCGTCGTGCTCCATCTCGACCGCGAGGCGGCCGAGCGGCGCGCGGCGGGCTGCCGCCTGATCGCCGATCTGCTCGTCGACCTTGCCGCAATGCGCCGCCCGGTCGAGCCCGAAGCGCATGCCGATCCACTGCAGCGGCAGCGCCTGGTGGCCGACTTGCAGGCCGATGCGCTGGCGCGGGTGCGGCGGTGCATGGACGGCCTGCTGGCCGTGCACGGCTTCCGCCGCGACGACGCCGAAATGGCCGCCTGGAGCGAAGGCGACACCGGTGCTGCGTGGCTCGACGGCCGCTGGCAAGACGACCTCTTCAACCCCGAGTCGCTGAAGCAGGCCGGCAAGCGGCTGGGGCAGGGCGCGGCCATCGGGGCCTCGCTCGGGTTGATCGCCGACCTGGCGGTGGCTGGCATGTCGCTCGGCGCCGGCGCGGTGGTGGGCGGCGCGGTGGGCGGCATCGTCACGCAGGGCTGGCGCCAGTTCGGCAACCGGCTGGTCAACAAGCTGCGCGGCGTGCAGGAATTGACGCTGGCGAACGAACTGCTGCTGCTGGCCGCGGCCCACCTGATCGACGTGCTGCGCGCCCTGGCCGAGCGCGGCCATGCGGCGTCGCAAAAGTTGCGGGTGCCGGGGCGAAAAGGCGCTGTGTCCGACGCGGCATTGCGGCAACTCGTCACGCTGGCCCAGCCCGCCCGCAGCCATCCTCTTTGGCAACGCGACGCGGGTGAAGGAAGTGAACGCGGTGGAAGCTTTGGAAGCTTTGGCGTCTTTGGAAGTGGCGAAAGCAATGGTGGGCCGGCCAGCCGGCGTGCGCTGGTCGAAAGCCTCGCGCAGCGGATCGCCGAAGTGGCCGCGGTGGTTGAAGCAGCCGAACCAGCAGGCGCTGGCGCCGCTCGGCTCACGCAAGAGCGCGAGACGCCCGATGGCCGCTAGCCTTGCATCGCGTGATGGCGGACCAGCCGGCCTGTGATCGACTGGGATCACTTGTCATCGACCGCCATCGGTTGTCTCGCCTGCTGCCGCCCGAGATGTGCGGCCGTGGTGACCCGTTGTCATCAGTCGTTGAAATGTTCGCGTGGTTCCCTTCGTTCAGTTGCCACCCTCTTTAACCCGAATGCCTTATAGCCCATGGCCTCCAGCCTTCTCGCCCTGCTCGACGACATCGCCACCATCCTCGACGACGTGTCGCTCCTGACCAAGGTCGCCGCCAAGAAGACGGCCGGCGTGCTGGGCGACGACCTTGCGCTGAACGCCCAACAGGTGTCGGGCGTCAAGGCCGATCGCGAGCTGCCGGTGGTCTGGGCGGTGTGCAAGGGCTCGTTCGTCAACAAGCTGATCCTGGTGCCGGCGGCGCTGGCGATCAGCGCCTTGGCGCCCTGGGCCGTGACGCCGCTGCTGATGCTGGGCGGCGCTTTCCTTTGTTTCGAAGGCTTCGAGAAACTGGCGCACCGCTTCCTGCACAGCCCGGCCGAGCGAGAGGCCGAGAAAGCCAGGCTGGCGAGCGCCCTGTCCGACCCGGCCGTGGACCTGCTGGCCCTTGAAAAAGACAAGATCAAGGGCGCCGTGCGCACCGACTTCATCCTCTCGGCGGAGATCATCGCCATCACCCTGGGCACGGTGCAACAGAGCCCGTTCGCAACGCAGCTGGCGGTGCTGTCCGGCATTGCCGTCATCATGACCATCGGTGTCTACGGCCTGGTCGCCGGCATCGTGAAGCTGGACGACGCGGGCCTGTGGCTCACCCGGCAGCGCGGCGGCGCGCAGCAGCGCCTAGGCCGCGGCATTCTGTGGGTTGCGCCCTGGATGATGAAGGCGCTGTCGGTGGCCGGCACCGCGGCGATGTTCCTGGTGGGAGGCGGCATCCTGACGCATGGCGTGCCGGT
>JAQGNA010000270.1 GCA_028292075.1 Rhodoferax sp.
ATGCCATCGCCAGCCTAGCGGCGCGGCATGCGCTGGCCAACGTCCTGCCGCCGATGACGATCGACGTGACCGCGGCTGGCTGGCCTGTGCCAGAGGCCGCGTTCGATCTGGTCTTCTGCGCCAACATGCTGCACATCGCACCCTGGCGCTGCACCGCCGACCTCATGCGGGGCAGCGCCCGCCACCTGGCGCCCCACGGCGTGCTGGTCACCTACGGCCCCTACCTGGAGCACGGCGTGACCACCTCCGAAGGCAACCTTGCCTTCGACCGAAGCCTGCGCCAGCGTGACCCGGCCTGGGGCATCCGGCAGCGGGAAGACGTCGAGCAGGTGGCGGCGCAGGCCGGGCTGCGGCTCGCCGGGCGCCACGCCATGCCGTCCAACAACCTGCTGCTCGAATGGCGGCGCGGCTGAACGGCGCGCCTTGTCATCAGGTGGCGACGCGCCGCCCCGCGGCAAGCGCTATGCCGGGTATGCTGGCGCACCTCGTTCACCGTACCGCACCATGCCCCCAGCGCTCTTGAAGTTCCTGTTTGCCGGCACGATTTTCAGCAGCGCCTTTCTGCTGTTCCTGGTGCAGCCCCTGATCGCCAAGCAGATCCTGCCGTGGTTCGGCGGCTCGGCGGCGGTGTGGTCGGTCTGCATGGTGTTCTTCCAGGTGGTGCTGCTGACGGGCTATGCCTACTCCGACTGGCTCACGCGGCGCGCACCGCGGGTGCAGGCCATGGTGCATGTGACGCTGCTCGCGGCGAGCCTGGCTTTTTTGCCCATCGTCACCTCGGCCCGCTGGAAGCCCACCGGCGCCGAAGACCCGTCCCTTTGGATCCTGGGCCTGCTGGTGGCCACCATCGGCCTGCCCTACTTTTTGCTGTCCACCACCGGACCTTTGGTGCAGTCGTGGCTGGCGCGCACGCCCTGGGGCGCGCAGGTCTACCGCTACTTCTCGCTGTCGAACCTTGCCTCGCTGGTTTCGCTGCTGGCCTACCCGGTGCTGATCGAGCCGTATTCCGCGTTGCGGGCCCAGGCCTTGGGCTGGTCCTGGGGTTATGCGGCCTTCGTGGTGATGTGCATCGTGGCCAGCCTGTATGCCGCGCGCCTGGCGCCGGTGGTGCATGCGCCCGCCAAGTCAGGCCCTGTTGACAAGACCGTGGCGCCGCCCGGCTGGGGCACCTACGGCGTCTGGCTGGCGCTGCCGGCGCTGGGCTCGTGGCTGCTGCTGGCCATGACCAACCACATCACGCAGAACGTGGCCGCCATTCCCTTCCTTTGGGTGCTGCCGCTCTCGGTCTACCTGTTTTCCTTCGTGCTCACCTTCGAGAGCGACCGCTGGTACCGCCGCAGCGTGATGCTGCCCGCCACCGCGGCCATGCTGCTGCTCTGCGCCTACGGGCTGCAGGACAGCATCGGCTACGACCTCAAGACCGGCATCCCGATCTACGTGGTCGGCCTGTTCGTGCTGTGCATGTTCCTGCACGGCGAGATGGCTTCGCTGCGGCCCGCACCACGCTACCTGACACGCTTCTACCTGATGCTGTCGCTGGGCGGCGCCATCGGTGGCGTGACCGTCGGCCTGGTCGCCCCGCAGGTGCTGCCGTCCTATTACGAATTGGGCATCGGCCTGGTGCTCACGGCGCTGCTTGGCGCTCTCATCTACCGCCACCGGCGCGTGCGCATGGTGGGCAGCCTGGCGGTGGCTGTGGCCTGCGGCTGGTTTCTGCTGCAGCAGGTGCGTGACGAACAGGAAGGCACACGTCGCACGGCCCGCAACTTCTACGGCACCCTGAACTCGATGGACAGCATCGACCGCGATCACCCCGACAAGAGCATGCGGCGACTGTTCCACGGCTCGGTGAAGCATGGCGAACAGTACCTTGACGCGGCGCACCGCCGTGAACCCACCGCCTACTACGGCCGCACCTCGGGCATCGGCCGCGCGCTCGGCACCGCGGCCGAGGCACCGCGGCGGGTGGGGCTGATCGGCCTGGGCGCCGGCACGCTGGCAACCTACGGCCGGCCAGGCGATGTGTACCGCGTCTATGAGATCAATCCCGACGTGTTCGACTTCGCCGACACGGAGTTCAGCTTTCTGAAAGACAGCGACGCCCGCATCGAGCGCGTGCTGGGCGACGCCCGGCTGGCGCTGGAGCGCGAACCTGCCCAGCGCTTCGACGTGCTGGCGGTCGACGCCTTCTCGGGCGATTCGGTGCCCATCCATCTCATCACCGCCGAGGCCATGCAGGTCTACCTGCGCCACACCGTGCCCGACGGCGTGATCGCCTTCCATGTCACCAACCGCTTCCTGGCCATGGCGCCGGTGGTCGAGAAGATCGCCCGTGCGCAAGGCCTGCAGGTCGCCTTTGTCCACGACGAGGCGGCCGACACCGACCTGCGCCGCACCGACTGGATCCTGGTGAGCCGCAGCGTGGCGCGGCTGCAGATACCGGCCATTGCAGACGCCGCATCGCCGGTGCGGCAGATTCCGGGTCTTCCACTGTGGACCGACGACTTCAACAACCTGTTCGGAGTGCTGAAATAGGACGCCGCGCCGCGCACTTCCGCACTCCTGATTCCACACCAAGCCACCTTCGATGAACCTACAGCTTCACCCTGAACTTCCACGGCGGCGGCTGCTGCTCGGCGCGCTGGCCTTCGCCACTGGTTCCGCCGATGCCGCCACCACCACGGCCGGCCCTTCGCACCAGGCCAACAAAACCCCCGCGGCACCGCCCGGGCCCCAGGTCTGGCCGCATGCCCTGGCCGTACCCGGCGGCGTGGCCCGGGTTTCACTCGGGCCGGCGGCAGCCCGCCCCGCGGCGTTCAGCGGCGACATCCCGCTGCGGGTCGTGGGCGACCCCATCGAGTGGACGGCGCTGGTCGGCATCCCCCTCGCCGCGCCAGTCGGCGAAGCCCGCATCTCGGCCAGGGTGGCCGGCGCCGCGGACGAGACCATCGCCTACCGCATCGCGGCCAAGCGCTACAGCGAACAGCGCCTGACCGTCGCGCCCGGCACGGTCGACCTTTCGCCGGAAGACGAGGCGCGCTACGAGCGGGAACGCCTTCACCTGGCCGACGTGATGGCCACTTTTACCGAGGCCGGCGCCGAGACCGACCTGCACCTGAAGGTGCCGGTGCCCGGCCGACGTTCCAGCTCGTTCGGGCTGCGGCGCGTGTTCAACGGGCAGTCGCGCAATCCGCACAGCGGCATGGACATCGCCGCCGCCACCGGCACGCCGGTGCTGGCGCCGATGGCCGGACGGGTCATCGACACCGGCGACTACTTCTTCAACGGCAACACGGTGTGGCTCGACCACGGCGCCGGCTTCATCACCATGTACTGCCACCTGAGCGCCATCGACGTGGCGGCAGGCGACACACTGCGGGCCGGCGAACGCCTTGGCGCGGTGGGCGCCACCGGCCGGGTGACCGGCCCGCACCTGCACTGGGGCGTGATGCTCAACCGCAGCATGGTGGATCCGGCACTGTTCATCGACGCCTGAGCAACGCGGCCATCGCCGGATGCGTTCGCCCAGCCGAGCCGCTGAAGAGGCCGCGGCCGATCGCCGCCGGGCGACGGCACCTCGGCCCCTTGGCCTACAGCCCGGGTCGAAGCATCCGCGCCATAGTGCGTCGGCACGCCACCCACGTGGCCCAACAACGCAGCAGGAGCACACGATGACCGATCCGAAGACCCAGGCCATGGCCGACCACAGCAACATGGAAAAGGACCCCGCCGACTGGGTGACGGGAAATGAGCCCATGACCGGCGCGCAGCGGTCTTACCTCAAGACGCTGAGCGAGGAGGCGAAGGAGCCGTTCGACGAAAACCTCAGCAAGGCGGATGCCTCGCGCCGCATCGAGGAACTGCAGGCGCTCACCGGCCGCGGTGAAGCTTCGCCCCGCCCCGGCGAAACCGCTCCGCCCAGTGGCAACTGAACAGGACCGACCCATGCCGAACCAGACGCAGTCCATCGGACTCGACGACATCGCCCGCAAGATGCGGCACATGGACATCGCCACCTTCACCACGGTGACGGACGGCGGTGCGCTGGCCGCCCGCCCCATGAGCAACAACGGGGACGTGGCTTACGATGGCAACTCGTACTACTTCACCGTCGACGCCTCGCGCACGGTGGCCGACATCTCGCGTAATCCGAAGGTCAGCCTGGGATTCGACGACGGGGACGGCCTCTATGTCACCGTGGCCGGACAAGCCGAACTGATCCGGGACAAGGCCGCCTTTCTGGACCACTGGGTGCCGGATCTCGACCGCTGGTTTGCGCAAGGCGCGGACACGCCGGGCGTGGTGCTGGTCAAGGTGAAGGCGAACCGCGTGACTTACTGGCAGGGTGAGGACAGTGGCACCTGGACGCCCTGAGACGCGCGGGGCGTTCAGTCGGTCTTGTGTTGATCGAAATGCCGCCTCGCAGGCTGTGTGCTCCAGACGATGAGCGCAAGCAGGGCCACCTGCACCGGTAGCCGGGCCCACAGCGCCCAGCAGGGCACCGACGGGAACAGCTGCGGCTGCTGCAGCATGTAGATGTGCGCTGGCGTCACCGCCAGGGTCAGGGCGAAGAGCCCCCAGCCCGCCGCGCGGCGCGTGCGCTGCCACAACAAGCCTGCGGCGCCGAGCCATTCGAAGACGCCGCTCGCCCACACCACCTCGCGTGGCCACGGCACCCACGGCGGCACGATGCGCATTTCCACTTCAGTGAGTGCGAAGTGCCCGATGCCGCCGATGGCGAACCACCAGAAAACCAAGCCGAGCGCGATGCCTCGCCAACGCGGAAAACGGCTTCGCACGGGGGCGGTGATTGGGGGCGATCTCGCGGCCGATGAGGGACCCGCAGACGACGGCTGTGATGGCTTCAACGGCATGGAATGGAGGGCTGAGCTGCGGGGCTGAGCTGAAGGGCCGGCGCAGGTGCACCAGGGTGGAGGATGTCGGCGTGGGACCCGCAGGTTAACGCGCTTCGCCACTTCAGGTGCGGCGCGTTCTGCCTTAACATCCGTGATTCTGGTCCCATTCCGAGACCAACCCAGGAGGATCCATGGCCAAAGGCGAACAGCACAGCAACAAGATGGCGAAGAAGCCGAAGAAGGACACTTCGCCCCCCAAGGACGCCGCAATGTCCGACCGTCCGAAGCCACCCGTCACCGCCGTCATGCCGCGCGGCAAGCTGAAGACCAAGTAAGGCCATCGGCTGGTTTCGCCAGCCGCCCGGGGCCGCCATGGTCCAGGCCGGTGGTGCGCGCCGCTGCAGGCGTCCACCAGTCCAACCACATTTCGGGATCCCCCCATGAACCGTCCACTCGACGCCGGCAGCGCTCTTGCTTTCCCCGTCACTTCCACCCGTCGCCAGCTGCTGGCCACCGGTGCCGGCCTGGGCCTGGCATCGATGGCCGGCCTGCCGTTCACCGCCAACGCCCAGGCCACGTGGCCGAGCAAGCCGCTGCGGCTGGTCGTGCCGTTCGCGCCCGGTGGCAGCTCCGAAATCGTGGCCCGTGCGGTGGCGGGCGAAATGTCAAAGACATTGGGGCAGAACGTCTTCGTCGACAACAAGCCGGGCGCCGCGGGCAACATCGCCATGCAGGAAGTCGCCAACTCGACCGACGAGCACACGCTGATCCTCGGCCACATCGGCACTCTCGCGGTGAACCCGTACATCTTCACCAAGCTGCCCTATGACGCAGACCGCGATTTCACACCGATCACGCTGGTCTCCAAGGTGCCGAGCCTGTACGTGGTGCACCCCGACCTTCCGATCCGGAACCTCAAGGAATTCGTGGCTTACGCCAAAAGCAAGCCGGGGCAGATGAACTACGGTTCCGCCGGCAATGGCAGTGCCGGCCACCTGGCTTTCGAATACCTGAAGATGGCCACCGACACTTTTGTGGTGCACGTGCCCTACCGCGGCACCGGCCCCATGCTCACCGACCTGCTGTCGGGCCGTCTGCAGGCCGCCTCGGTGGGCGCACCGGCGCTGCTGCAGTTCATCAAGGCCGGCAAGCTGCGCTGCATCGCCACCGGCACCACCACGCGCTTGCCGCAGCTGCCCGATGTGCCCACCGTGGCCGAGCAGGGCTACAAGGGCTTCGAGATGACGCAGTGGTACGGCTTGCTGGCCCCGGCCAAATGGCCGAAGGAGCACCTCGCCCGGCTCGAAGCCGAGGCCATCAAGGCCACGCGCAGCAGTGTGGTGAAGGACAAGCTTTCGCAGGACACGGCGCTGGCCGTCGGCAACACGGCCGCCGAATTTGGTGCTTTCATCAAGGGCGAACAAGCGCGCTGGAAGCCGGTGATCGCGCGGGCGCAGATCAAGCCCGAAGGGGCCTGAAGGTCAGAGGTAGTCGACTTCCGCCACTCCGGAAGGAAGTCGCGAACGGCACCGAATCTGCGCCTTCAAGCCCCTGGATTAGGCGGCACTCACTACGGTAAACCCGGAAAATCGCGCCATTGCTTTTTTTCTTGCAGGAGTTTCCATGCGCCAAGCCACCCACGCCACCCCACCTTTCTCCGACGTCGCCACCGACCTGATCGCCAATTACGGCCTGACCGTGAAGCACCTCGTCAAAGCCTACCGCGCCGGTGGCGAACGGGTGGCCGACCTGTTGGGCCAGGGCTGGTCCACCGCGTTCGGGCAGCCCGGCGATACCGTCAGCACCGAGATGCGCCGCAACGCGCAGCTGGCGCAGGCCG
>JAQGNA010000294.1 GCA_028292075.1 Rhodoferax sp.
CCGTTCATCGCCCTGGCGACCAGGTTGCGGTCCAGCCGGTCGCTCAGCAGCTCGGCGAATTGATAGACGAAGTTGCGCAGGTAGGCGCCACGCTTGAATGCCACCCGGGCCACGTTCACACCGAACAGAATGCCGGCCGGCCTCGCAGTGAGGTCGGAGTTCACGTCGTCCTTCACGGCCATTTCGGCCACGATACCAATGCCCAGGCCGAGCCGCACGTAAGTCTTGATGACGTCGGAGTCGATGGCCTCGAGCGCAATGCGTGGTTCGAGCTTGCGCGAGGCAAAGGCCTGGTCGATCTTCGTCCGCCCGGTGAACGAAGGGTGGTACGTAATGATCGGTTCCTTGGCAATGTCTTCCAGCGTGAGACGTTCCTTGGCGATGAGCGGATGGCCGGCGGGCAGCACCACCACATGCTGCCACTCATAGCAGGGCAAGGTCACGAGTTCGGTGTAGTTCGCCAGCGATTCGGTGGCGATGCCGATCTCGGCCACCTCGTCGATCAGCATGCGGGCCACCTGGTCGGGCGCGCCCTGGTGCAGGCTCACGTTGACCTTGGGGTAAGCCTCGCGCAAGCGCGCCACCGGCACCGGCAGCACATAGCGGGCCTGGGTGTGCGTGGTGGCGATGGAGAGCGTGCCGCTGTCCTGGGCCGAAAATTGTTCGCCGATGCGTTTCAGGTTGCCCACCTCGCGCATGATCGCCTCGATGCTTTTCAGCACATGCTGACCCGGCTCGGTGATGCGCTTCAACCGCTTGCCGTGGCGGGCGAAAATCTCGACCCCTAATTCTTCCTCGAGCTCGATGATCGCTTTGGACACGCCTGGTTGAGAGGTGTGCAGCGCCTTGGCGGCCTCGGTCAGGTTCAGACCGCGCCGTGCGGCTTCCTGAACGAATCGGAATTGGTGTAGATTCATATCGAATTTCAGCTAACAGTGAAATTCATTATGCCCGAGCCGTCTATGTCAACGGTCGGGGACGCCGTCTTCCAGTGCGATGCGTGCGAGCAGTTCGATGAGTGCCGGGTTTTCGCCCACGGCGGGCTGCAGCGTCCACGCGACCTGCGGGTGCGCTGCCCTGAGCGCGTGCATCAGCTCCGGCAAATCGGCCCTGGCATGCTTGCCCACGCCGAGAAACAGCGGCACCACCGTGACCGCGCTCGCGCCGGCATCGATCAGCCCGGCAGCGGCGGTGGGCAGGTCGGGCTCGGTCAATTCGAGGTAGGCGCAGCGGACCGGCACGCCGGGCGACAGGGCAGCGATGCGGGCCGCAACCGCTTCCATCGGCTGGCGCCAGAGGGGATCGCGCGAGCCATGGGCGAACAGCACGATCGCGCGCGAGGAGGAATGGTCCATGGATTGGTTCCTAGCGCCGCAGCACGAGCCAGCCGAAGGCGGCCAACGAGAGCACCGAATAGATCATGCCCGGCGCCGCGGCGGTGAGCCACGGTTGCCAGGTCTGAAGGTTGCCGATGTAGCCGAAGACGTTGTTCAACAGGAAGAAGCTGATGCCCGCCATCACGCCGCCGAACACATAGGTGGCAATGCCGCCCGAGCGGAAGTGAAGGTAGGCGAACGGCAGGGCGAGCACCACCATCACGATGCAGCTCAGCGGGTAGAACACCTTGCGCCAGAACTCGATCTCGTAGCGTTGGGCCGACTGCCCGTTGGCGTTCAGGTGGCTGATGTACTGGAACAGGTCGACCGTGCGCATGCGGTCGGGCTTGAGCAGCGCCGTCGACACCATTTCGGCCGTGATCTCGGTCGGCCAGCGGTAGGTGGCGCTGGCCTGCCGCTCGATCTTGGCGCCCACCGCGTCCTGCGTCTTGAACACGTTGCGCTGCACGTTCGACAGCGTCCAGGAACGGTCGCCCGCGAAACGCCCCGATTGCGCCGTGAGGGTGGACAGAAGCATTCCGTTGGCGTCGAACTCGAAGATGCGGATATTCTGCATGCCGCCATCTGGCGTGAGCGCCCCCACATTGGCCGCCGAAGCATTGTTGTTCTGCTTTTCCTTGAGCCAGGCGCCGGTTTGTCCGATGGTGATGACACCCTGGTACCGGGCCTTGAGCAGCTGCGCGGCCCGGTCGCTCAGCGGCGCGAGGTAGTCGCCCACTGCAAAGGTCAGCACCACGAAGGCCGCCGCCAGCGTGACCAGCGTGACCAGGGCGCGCCAGGGGCCGAGGCCGCTGGTCCGCAGGATGGTGTATTCCGAGCTCTGGGCGAAGCGCGCCATCACGAAGATCGTACCGATCAGCACCGTGATGGGCAGCAGTTCGTAGAGGTGGCTGGGCATCATGAGCGCCACCACGACCAGCGCCTGGGTCAGCTGGTAACCGCCCTCGCTTGCCGGGCCGTTGCGGCCGATCCAGCGCAGTTCGTCCACAAAGTCGAAGAAGAAGAACAACGCCAGGAAGCCCAGCGTGACGAAGGCGACCGAAGCGATCACCTCGCGGTAGATCAGGCGGCGGATGGTCCTCATGCGTTGACTTCCGCGCCGTGGCCCACCGGCATCAGCGACCGCCAGGTCCAATGGTGGTGGCGCTTGAGCAGCCAGCCCACGGCCAGCAGGAAGACGCCGCCATGCAGGCCGATGGTGAAGGCGCCGAACGGCACCCGGCCAGCGCCGACCCAGCTTTGGCCCACGTTCAACAGGTTGATGTAGATGACGAAGGCGAACAGCGCGAACATCAGGCCACCACCACGCGTGGAGCGAGAGTTGCCGCTGGCCAGCGCAAGTCCCACGATCACGAAATTCATGGCCGCGAAGGCCAGACCGACGCGCCAGCCGAACTCGGCCAGGTTCAGGGCGTTCGGCTCGCGAATCAAGTCCATGGTGGGGCGCGCCCGAGGCTGCACCGTGTCGGTGGTGCTCAGTGCCTTGGTGCCGATGCGCGTGCCGTATTCCTTGAACTCGCTGATCTTGATCTCGGACTGGCCGACATTCGACTCCAGCCGCTGGCCGTTGCTCAGCATGAGGAAACGGCCGTCGCCCACGGTGTCGACGCGGGCGCTGCGGGCCGAGGTCACCGCCTCCTTGCCGCGGTCGACCGCCGACACGAAGACGTTGTTGCCGGTGCGCTTGTCCGGCGAATCCTTGTCGATGAAGAACACGCGGTTGCCGCTGGCCGACTCCTGAAACTGCCCTGGCGTGATGCGTTCCAGGTCGCCGCGCTGCTCGTAGCGGTCCTTCATCTCCTGGATCTGCTGGTTGCTCCAGGGCCAGACGAACAGCGACATTGCGGCCACCACCAGCAGGATCGGCCAGGCGAACCGGAACAGCGGCGTGAGCAGAAAGGCCAGGCCTCGGCCGGCGCCGAACCAGATCACCATTTCGCTGTCACGGTACATGCGCGACAGGCTGGCCACCACGGCGATGAACAGGCTGAGCGTGAGGATGGTGGGCAGGTAGCCGAGCACGGTGAAGCCCATCACCAGCATCACGTCGGAGGGGTTCACACTGCCGCGCGAAGCCTGGCCAAGGGTGCGGATCAGCATCATCGTCATCACGATGGTGATGAGCGCGACCAGCGTGGCGCCGAAACTCCGCGCCAGCTCTTTGCGAATGGAAGAATGGAATAACATCGTCGCCAATTAAAGGCTGAATTATGAACTTTGAACTGAAGACCCTGGACCTGGCAGGCAGCGCGTCCGCCCCATGCGACGCGTTGGTGGTGCTGGTGACCGAGGGTTTCAAGCCGGGCAAGGACGCATTGTCCCAGGTGATCGCGCAGGCCGGCAAAGCCGGTGACTTCGAGACCAAGCCTGGCAAGTTGTTGTCGATGTACAAGCCGGCCGGCGCGCAGGCCAGCCGCGTGGTGCTGGTGGGCTGTGGCGACGGCACCGCCCGCCAGGTGCGCCAGGCCGTGACCAGCGCCGTCGGTGCAGTCAGGTCGCCTCAGGTCAAGAAGCTCATGGTCTGCTTTGCCGACGCACCGCAGGCACTTGCCGTGCGGGCCGCGGTGCAGGCGGTGGCCGATGCTTCGTATGTGTACACCACCACCAAGCCGAAGGCCGATGGCCGCAGCCTGACCGGCGTGGTGATCGCGGTGCCCGACGCAAATGCATCGCGCCGCGAGCTGGCCGAGGGCCGTGCGCTGGTGGCCGGCATCGAGTTCGCCAAGGAATGGGGCAACCGCCCGGCCAACCATGCAACGCCGACGCTGCTGGCTGGCGCGGCCAAGACGCTGTCGCGGTTTCCGCGCATCAAGTGCGAGGTGCTTGGCCCGAAAGAGGTTGAAAAGCTGGGCATGTTCTCGTTCATGTCGGTGGCGCAGGGATCGAAGGAGCCGCTGCGCTTCATCGTGCTGCGCTATGACGGCGCCGCGAAAACCGTCGCACCCAGCGTGCTGGTGGGCAAGGGCATCACATTCGATACGGGCGGCATCTCCATCAAGCCTTCCGCCGAAATGGACGAGATGAAGTTCGACATGTGCGGCGCGGCCAGCGTGCTCGGCGTGTTCCGCACGCTCGCCGACCTGCAGCCGGCGGTCAACGTGGTCGGACTCATCCCGGCCTGCGAAAACATGCCGGACGGCGGCGCGGTCAAGCCAAGCGACGTGGTCACCAGCATGAGCGGGCAGACCATCGAGAACCTGAACACCGACGCCGAAGGCCGGTTGGTGCTGTGCGACGCGCTGACCTATGCCGAACGCTTCAAGCCGAGCGCGGTGGTCGACATCGCCACGCTCACCGGCGCCTGCGTCGTGGCGCTGGGCGGCGTCCGCAGCGGGCTGTTCTCCGCCGACGACCGGCTGGCCGATGCGCTGCTGGCGGCCGGCGAGTCCGCGCAAGACCTGTGCTGGCGCCTGCCCCTCGACGACGAATACGGCGAAGGCCTGAAGTCCAACTTCGCTGACATGGCCAACGTGGCCGGCCGCGCGGGTGGCGCGATCACCGCCGCGAAGTTCTTGCAGAAGTTCGTCGGCAAGATGCCATGGGCCCACCTGGACATCGCCGGCACGGCCTGGAAGGGCGGCGGCAGCAAGGGCTCCACCGGCCGCCCGGTCGGCCTGCTGGTCGACTATCTCCTGGCGCA
>JAQGNA010000299.1 GCA_028292075.1 Rhodoferax sp.
TAGGTTTCAACGCGGTGGCGCACACCGGCCGCCGTCATGGCCGCTTGCAGACGCTCGGCCATGGCGGGCGGGTAGCTGTCGTCACTTTCCGCGCCCGCCACATAGACCTCGGCCTTTAACCGTGACGCCAGCAGGTGCGGGCTGTCCGGCGCATCGGTGGCAAGATGGCCGCCGTGGAAGCTGGCCACCGCCGCGAAGCGTTCCGGGTAGGTGGCGGCCGAGGTGATCGCCATGCGGCCGCCCATGCAGATGCCCAGGGCGCCGACCCGGTCGCCCGCCACATCGGTGCGCGTGCCGAGGTAGGCCAGAAAGGCTTCGGTGTCTTCGGCCGCCAGGGCGTTGCCGGTCGTGGCCATGAGGGGCCCGAGGATCGCCGCCACGTCGCCCTGAAAGACTTCCTTCGGTACCAGCGGTTCATACGGGCCGAAGCGATAGACCAGGTCGGGCAGCAACACGAGGAAACCCGCATCGGCCAGCCGCTGTGCCATCCCGCCCACCGCCGGCCTGATGCCACCGGCGTCCGCGTAGAAGATCACCGCCGGCCACGGCCCGGCGCCGGCCGGCGTCATGACTTGCGCGGGGCAGTCTCCGTCGCGGGTTTGAATCCTGACCTGTTCAGACGGCATGGCAATTCCTTCGGGTGGTCGGCGGTGGTACGACAGAGCGGCCATCGTACATGGCGACCACGCCGCCTACCCGTGAAACAACCGGTGCACCAGCGACCGCAGCCAGACATTGGCCGCGTCCTTGTGAAAGCGCCGGTGCCAGAACTGATGCACTTCAACGACTGGTGACTTGAACGGCGGCTCGACGATGCGGATGTCGCCGTGCCGCGCGCAGATGTTGGCCAGGTCCCTCGGCACGGTGGCGACCAGGTCCGAGCTTTCGATGATGGGCAGCAGGCTCATGAAGTGCGACAGACCCACCGTCACCCGCCGCTCCACGCCGCGCTTCTGCAGGGCCTGCTCCAGCAGGTGTTCACGCCCATCGGGGCTGACGACGGCATGCGAGGCGGCGAGGTACGACTTCAGCGTGAGCCGCTCTCCCACCTGGGGATGCTGCGTCCGCACGATGCACACGTAGTCGTTGCGAAACAGCTTCTGCAGAAAGAAGCCGGCCTTCTGCAGGTCGGGCAGGTAGCCGATGGCCAGTTCGGCCGCGCCGGACGCCAGCGCCTCGGCGGCGGCGTTCCGCGACATCGACAAGGTCTGCAGCGTGCAGGACGGCGCCGCCTCCGCGAAATGCGCCAGGATGCGCGGCAGGAAGTGCACCTCGGCGATGTCGGGCGTCACGATGGCGAATCGCTTGCGCGCCGTCGCGGGGTCGAACACCGATGCCGGGAGGATCTCCGCCTTGATGGCCTCCACCACGCGCCGCACCGGCTCCGACAGTGCGGCGGCCCTGGGCGTGGGCTGCATGCCCGCAGCCGTCTTGACGAAAAGCGGGTCGTCGAACAGCAGGCGCAGCCGCGCCACGGCCGCGCTCATCGCCGGTTGACTCAGGCCGAGCGACTCTGCCGCGCGGGTCACGCTGCGTTGTTCGGTCATGGCGGCAAAGGCCACCAGCAGGTTCAGATCCACGTCCTTGATATCCATCGCGTGGATTTTATGTATATCGGAAATCCACTTCATTAATCATTTCCGCCTGCCTAAACTGCGCCCACAAAAGACGACAGGGCCAGTCCCTGAACGACGAGGAGACAAGATGGATGAACCGGGCGACGATGAATCAACACGCCAGGCGGGCATGCGGCTGCGCCCCGCCTGTGGCTGCGGTGTGGACGTCCACGCGCATGTGGTGCCGGAACACTTTCCGGCCTATCTGGGCCGCGGCAGCATGCCGGCCGAATGGCCGTCCACCGCGCCGGCAGCGGCCGTCCACGGCCTGTGTCATCGGCAGGTGATGATCTCGGGCCGGCACTACCGCACCGTGTCCGAGAAGTGCTGGAGCGTGCCTCGCCGGCTCGACGACCTGCCGGCAATGGGCCTCGCGCACCAGGCGATTTCGCCCATGCCGGAATTGCTGTCGTACTGGATGACCGCCGCCGACGCCGGCCCGCTGCTGCGCTACCTGAACGAACAGATCGCCGCCATGGTGCCCGAGTCGGCGGGCCGCCTCATCGGCCTGGGCGCGGTGCCGTTGCAGGACATCGACCAGGCCATCGAAGAACTCCGCTACATGGTCGAAACACTAGGCTTCGCCGGCGTGGAGATCGGCAGCAACGTGAACGGCGTGCCGATCGGCGACCCGCGCTTCCTGCCCTTCTTCGAAGCTTGCGAGGCGCTCGACGCCGCCGTCTTCGTGCACGCGCTGCGGCCCACCGGCATGGACCGCCTGGTCGGCCCCGCGGCGCTGCAACAGGTGCTGGCCTACCCGACGGATGTCGGCCTGGCGGCGGCGTCGGTGATCACCGCCAACCTGCCGCTGCGGCTGCCGCGCCTGCGCATCGCCTTCAGCCACGGCGGCGGCACGCTGGCCGCGCTGCTGCCCCGGCTGCAACAGGGCTGGCAGGTGTTTCCGGCACTGCGCGAACAGGTGAACATGGCGCCGGCCGAGCAGGCCCAGCGGCTCTTCTACGACACGCTGGTCTTCGATACCGCCACGCTGCGCCACCTGGCATCGCAGTTCGGCGCATCGCAATTGATGGTGGGCACCGACTACCCCTTCAACTTTCACGACGCCACACCGCTGGCCCGCATCGAAGCCGCGTTCGGCGACGCGGCCGTGGTGTCGAGCCTCACCCACACCAATGCGCGGCGCTTTCTGGCCCGCGCCTTCCGCAACGTCGAAAAGGAACCGACATGACCTCCCCCTGGATCAGCGGCCTGCGCAGCGTGGCGCTCAACGTGCCCGACCTGGCACGCGCCGAAGACTTCTACACCCGCGTCTGGCACCTGGACGTGGCGGCGCGCACGGCCGACGCCATCTACTTCCGCGGCACCGGCGCCGACCACCATCTGCTGGCCCTGCACCAGGGCGGCCCGGCGGTCGAGATTCGCCACGTGACCCTGCGCGCCCGCAACCCTGAAGCGCTCGATGCGATAGCGCTGGCCACCGAGCGCGCCGGCGGGCGCATCACCGTGCCGACCGGCCCCCTGCACGACCCGGCCGGTGGCATCGGCCTGACCCTGCGCGACCCCGACGGCCGCCTGCTGCAAGTGGTGCATGGCGACGCGCGCCATGCCGATGCCCACGAGGCGCGGGACCGCCCCATTCGCCTCGCGCATGCGGTGCTGAACAGCCATGACGTCGAGGCCACCCGCCGATTCTTCGAGCAGGCGCTGGGCTTTACCCTGGCCGACCGCACGCGGATCATGGCGTTCCTGAATTGCGCCAGTGACCACCACAGCATCGCGCTGGGCGACACCGACAACGACGCCCTGAACCACATCGCCTTCGTGATGCCGGACCTGGAGTCGGTGATGCGGGGGGGTGGCCGCATGCGCGACGCGGGGCATGCCATCGAATGGGGCCCCGGCCGGCACGGCCCGGGCGACAACGCCTTCAACTACTTCATCGGCCCGTTCGGCGAAGTGATCGAGTACACGGCCGAGGTCGAGCAGATCGACGACAGCCACCGCGCGGGCGGACCCGACGACTGGAAATGGCCCGAAGGCCGGGTCGACCAGTGGGGCATTTCGCAGCCGCCATCGCCCCGCCTCAAGGAGGCGCAGCGCCAGGTGTTCTTCGTGCGCACGCCCTGATTTCACTTTTTCATTCCCTGAACCTTTACCGCGGACCACCATGAAATTCACCACCTTCCTACAAGACGGCCAACCCCGGCTGGGCCTGGTCGACGGCACCGGCAGCAACGCTACCGTCATTGACCTGAACCTTGCACAACCGCAGGTGCCACCGGGCCTGCGCGAGGCGCTGCGTGCCGGCGTGGACCTGCAGGCCGCCGGCAAAGCCGCGCTCGCCTCCAATGCACCACGCATGGCACTGGCCGGACTGCCGCTCGCGCCGCTGGTGCCCGAGCCGGGCAAGATCATCTGCCTGGGCCTGAACTACTTCGACCATGCGAAGGAAGGCGGCCGGGAGAAGCCGGAATACCCATGGTTCTTCTACCGCGGCGCCACCTCGCTGGTGGCGCATGGTCAGCCCGGCATCCTGCCCAGGGTGTCGGTCAAGTTCGACTACGAGGCCGAACTGGCGCTGGTGATCGGCCAGCGCGTGCCACGCCATGTGACGCAGGCCGAGGCGCCGGGTTATGTCTTCGGCTATACCTGCTTCAACGACATGTCGGTGCGCGACTATCAGAAGCGCACGCCGCAATGGACCATCGGCAAGAACTTCGACAGCACTGGCGGCTTCGGTCCGGTGCTGGTGACATCCGACGAACTGCCGGCCGCCGCCGTCGGCCTGCGCATCGAGGGCCGCCTGA
>JAQGNA010000325.1 GCA_028292075.1 Rhodoferax sp.
TCGAGCGACATCGCTTCAAGGAACTTCTCATGCGCGTGACTGTTCTCGGCGCCGGCTTGCTCGGCGTCACCTCCGCTTACTACCTCAACCAGCTCGGTCACGACGTGACCGTGATCGACCGGCAGGCCACGCCGGCCGCCGAAACCAGCTTCGCCAACGGCGGGCAGATCTCGGTAAGCCATGCCGAGCCCTGGGCCAACCCGGGCGCGCCGCTCAAGCTGCTGCAATGGCTGGGGCGCGAAGACGCGCCGCTGCTGTTTCGGCTGCGCGCGGACATGCGCCAATGGCTGTGGGGCCTGCAGTTCCTGCGTGAATGCACGCCCGGCCGCACGCGCCACAACATTCAGCAGATCGTGCGCCTGGGCAGCTACAGCCGCGACACGCTGCAGGCCCTGCGCCGCGATCTGGGCGAAACCGGCTTTGGATACGACGAACGCACGCAGGGCATCCTGCACTTTTACACCACGCGGAAGGAGTTCGACGCGGCGCAGGCGCCGGCCGAACAGATGCGCGCCCTGGGCTGCGACCGGCAGGTGATCTCGGCCGACGAAGCCGTGCGCCTGGAGCCGGCGCTGCGCCACATCCGCCCGCAACTGGCCGGCGCCACCTACACCCGCGAAGATGAATCCGGCGACGCCAACAAGTTTGCCCGCGCGCTGGCGAAGCGGTGCGAAGCCAACGGCGTGAAGTTCCTCATGGGCCACCACATCACCGCCCTGCGCGAAGTGGCGGGCCGCATCGACCATGTGGAAGCCACCGATGGCGAAGGCCGTTTTCAGCGCATCGGCGGCGACGCGGTGGTGCTGGCCATGGGAAGCCTCAGCCCGCTGCTGGCCGCGCCGTTGGGCATCCGGCTGCCGATCTACCCGGCCAAGGGCTATTCGGTGACGATGCCGGTGAAGGACGCGTCGATGGCCCACCAGGTCAGCCTGACCGACGACGAGTTCAAGCTGGTGTTTTCTCGCTATACGTCGGAGGGAAGCAACGGCCTGCCCGGACGCGACGTGCTTCGCATTGCCGGCACGGCCGAATTCAACGGCTACGACCGCGACCTGAACGCGGTGCGCTGCGAAGCCATCGTGCGGCGCGTCGAGCAGCTCTTCCCCGGCGCGGGCGACACCGCCCAGGCGCAGTTCTGGACCGGCCTGCGGCCCGCCACCCCCAGCAACGTCCCGCTGATCGGCAAGACCAGGCTGCCCAACCTGTACCTCAACACTGGCCACGGCACGCTGGGCTGGACGCATGCCTGCGGCTCGGGCAAATCAGTGGCGCGCATCGTCAGCGGCCTGGTCCCCGAAGTGGATTTCGCGTTCACCGGCATGGGCAAGGAACCAAGGTTCCCGGCTGCCACCCCTGCGACCCGCTGACCCGCTGACCGGCGGCGCCACGCAGTGCGCCAACCCGCGGTGAACCCCACTCAAGCCGTGAAGACCGTCAGCACCCCGGTGTAGCCATACAGGTGCTGGCGGGCAATCTCGCCGCCAGCGAAGAAGCCCACCAGCGGCACGTCGCCCAGTGCACGCCGCACGATCTGCATCTCCGCGCTCGGGCCACCGAAATGCGGGCCGCCCCGGCCGGCGCAGCTCACGTACACCGCGCCGGCCATGCGCCGGGCCGGGTGCGGGGCGGACTCGGCCTCGGGTGCCGCCAGCGCGGTGGCGGCTTCGATCGGCATCTCCTCGGGCTCGAGTTCTTCGCGGATCTCGGCGCAGATGCGGACCAGGTCGGCCTTTGCCGCCGCCATGTTGCGCTGGCAGAACGCCAGCCGCGTGCCAACCGCCACCATCTCGGCCAGCGCGACGCCCTGGCGCGCCGGGTCGAGCCCGATGATGTGACGCACGATGACGTCGCTGCCGAAATTGCCGGCGCGCGTGGTGACCGCGTCGCTGCCACCGGCCGCCGGCGAGGGCATGAGCCCGGCCAGAGTGGCCCGCACGCGCACCAGCGCCTCGCGCGGTTCATCGAGCGACACACCGAGGTCGCGCATCAGCACGCCGAGGGCCGGCTCGCCGTCGAGCGCAATGACCACGTTGCCTTCGGCCGCCGTGATGGTGCGCACCGGAGCGATGGGCTGGCAGCCCTGCGTCACGCGCGAGATCATTTGAACGCCTTCGGCAAAGGCCACGCCGCTCAGCCCGCCGCTGAACACGCCGCGCGCGGCACCATGGCCCTTGATGTTGCCGTTGCCACCTACCGCGAACTGCACCGCGCGCGAGCGGCTCGATGCCAGGCCGCCGAAGAGGTAACCGGTGTCGGTGCGGGCCGCCATCTCGGCGATGAGTTCGACCACGTCGGGCGTGCTGGCATCGGCATGCACCAGCGCCGTGTGGGCGTCGAAGCCGATGCCGAGCGGTGCGATGCCGGAGAACACGCGGTACTGGTGCGAAGGCAGGCCGCAGAGCATGACCGCGATGGCCGGCTCATCGAAATACTCGGCGTTGTTGGTGGCAATGCCCACGCCGACCGTGCCCGACCAGTCGGTCACCTCGGGCAATTCGGCGCTGAGCCATTCCAGGATGTCTTCGGCCTCGGCGGCATGGTGGTCGGTGATGTAGAGAAGGCCCAACGTCGGAGCGCTCGCGTAGTCGGGCAGTGCCATGTGCGCCCGCAGCTGGGCGAGCACCAGGCCGGCTGCCATGCGCCACTGCGGATGCGTGGCATGGCCATAGGGAAATAATTTCATCGACGGCTCCGCACCGGAGTGCATGGATCAGTGTTCGGTCATCCGGCCCGCTTCTTGGCGGCGGCGGTCTTGCCGGCAGCCTTGCGGGCGGGGGCTTGCTTGGCGGCTGTAGCTGTCTTGCCGCTGGCGGCAGACGTGGCCCCGGGCGGCGTGTCGCCCAGCGGCGAGGTCAACGGCTTGGTCGCCACCTTGGCGAACGCTTCTGCGCTTTTGAACGCGTCCTTGGCGAAGCTGGCCGCCTTGGTGCTGTCTTCGGCGGTCTTGGTGGCTGCGTCCTTCAGGGCACCAGCGGCAATCTGCTGGAACTGCGTGGTCAGCGAGTTCCACCATTGCAGCGGGTCGACGACGCTTGCCGCGGCCTTGCCATTGGCGCCGCCGTCGCTTTCGGTGGCTGCCGAGTCATCGGTTGCTGACGAAGCGGCGGCGGGGGCCGCCGATGGCATTTCAAAGGGCTTGCGCGGCTCGGGCTTGCTCTCGGCAGGGCCTGCCGCGTCGGGCGTTTTGATCTTGAAGGCGTCGGCCAGGTCGCCCATGCTGAAGTTCATGCCCTGCAGCGTGGCCAGCGTCATCTTCTGGACCTCCAGCGCCTGGATCGTCGCCTTCAGCGCCACGGCATTCTGGTCAAGCCAGAACTGCACCGCCTTCAGCTCGTCGATGCGCTTCTCGAGCTCCTCCACATTGATGGTGGGTGCCACCCAGCTGCCGAGCTTGGGCATCTGCGGCATCTTTTGGGTGCTGCCCTTGGCAAGGTTTTGCAGGAAGTCGAAGCCGGGTACGAATTTGCTGAAGTCGAAGTTGGTTGTGTCGCTCATGGGGATGTCTCCAATGGTGGATAGGCTGGTCGTTTTTGTGTTTGACAGCTTACTCCAATGGCGCTTTCCCGAAACTCGACCTCAGGCCCCGCCGCGCCCTCGCACCGTGGCGAGCAATTGGCCCAGATCGAGCGTGCGCGCCTTCTCCTGCATGGCCGGCAGGTAGCGGCCCTGCTGGCCCTGGGCCTCCTGGGCAAGACCGGCGTAGGTCTGCTTGAGCAGGCCGGTCGCCCAGGTGCGGCCACCGGCGTAGTAGCGCCACGCGACATGGCCCAGCTGCAAAGTCAGCCCGACGCCAACCGTCGCCAGGAAGTCCTTGATGTGGCCCTGGTCGAGTGCGAAGCCGTGCAGCGGGCCAATGCGCTCGGCGCGCCGAGGGGTCTTTCAACCCTGTGGCAAGGCCGGCTTTTTCAGGACCGCAAGCGATAATCCTGGCCATGCAAAGCATCTTTCACCTGGCCTTTCATGTGCGCGACCTCGACGTCGCGCGCCGGTTCTACGGCAACGTGCTCGGTTGCACCGAGGGCCGCAGCACCGACACCTGGGTCGACTTCGACTTCTTCAGCCACCAGATCTCGCTGCACCTGGGCGAGCCCTTCGCCACCACGCGCACCGGCCGGGTCGGCGACGCCATGGTGCCCATGCCGCACTTCGGCATCATCCTGGCGCTGCCGGACTGGCAGGCCATGGCCGCCCGGCTGCAGGCGGTTCACACCGATTTCGTGCTCGCGCCGCAAGTGCGCTTCGAGGGGGAACCCGGCGAGCAATGGACCATGTTCTTCTGCGATCCGTTCGGCAATCCGATCGAGGTCAAGGGCTTCAGGTCGCTCGAAGCGGTGTACGCGAAGTAGCCACGGATGGGCTACACCTTCGCGTCGGCAACGATCCTCCTGCTGCTGATCACCGACCCCCTCGGCGGCATTCCCATCTTCGCCAACGCATTGCGCAATGTCGCACCCGAGCGGCGGCCCTACGTCATCGTGCGCGAGGTGCTGATCGCGTTCACCCTGCTGCTGGCCTTCATGTTCATGGGCGACGCCTTCCTCCGCGTCATGGGGCTCAGCCAGCTCTCTCTGCAACTTGCCGGCGGTGTTGTGCTGTTTTTGATCGCGCTGCGAATGATCTTTCCCGCGCCCGACCATGCTGAAGCCCCCGTGCAGGGCGAGCCCCTGATCGTGCCGCTGGCCATTCCCATGCTCGCCGGCCCCTCGGCGCTGGCGACGGTGCTGCTGCTGGTCTCGCAGGCGCCCGAGCGGCGGCTGGAGTGGATCGGTGCGCTGGTCGTCACCATGACGGTCTGCGCCATCGTGCTGCTGCTGGCCGAACGCATCCAGCGTGTGATCGGCGAGCGGGTGGTCACCGCCTTCGAACGCCTCATGGGCCTGGTGCTGGTGGCGGTGTCGGTCGAGATGATGATCCGGGGCGTGAAGCAGTTGACGGTGGAGCTGGCCGGCTGAGCCGGCAGCAGCCGCCGGCAGGCCGTCAACGCCGGTTCAGTCGAGCTTCACACCGGTCGCCTTGATGATCGGGCCCCAGCGCAGGGCCTCGCTGCGGGCGAACTGGCGAAACTGCTCCGGCGTTCCAGGCAGGGCTTCCATGCCGAAATCGGCCATGCGCTTTTGCACCGTGGCGCTGGCCAGGGCCTTGTTGAGGTCGCCATTCAGGCGCGCCACCACCGGTGCCGGCAAGCCGGCCGGGCCGAGGATGCCCTGGAACGCGAACACCTCGGAATTGGCCACGCCGGCTTCGGCCAGCGTCGGCACATTGGGCAACTGGCTGGCGCGCCGGGCGGAACCGATGGCGAGCACCCGCACCTTGCCGCTCTGGATGACCGGCAGGCCCGCCGCCAGGTCCAGAAACATGCACGGCACCTGGCCGCCCATCACGTCTTGCATGGCCGGCGCGGCGCCGCGGTACGGAATGTGGGTGATGAAGGTGCCGGTGCGGGCCTTGAACATTTCCATCGCCAGGTGGTGCGGCGAACCGTTGCCGGGCGAAGCGTAGTTCAGCTTGCCGGGGTTGGCCCTGGCATAGGCGATGAAGTCCTTCAGGGTTTGCGCCTCGAAGCCAGGCGTCACCACCAGCGCCAGCGGAAACCGGCTGATGCCGCCGATGTAGCTGAAGTCTTTCTCGGGGCTGAACGGCAGCTTGCCGAACAGGTGTTCGTTGAAGGCCAGCAGTGCGTTGTCGGCCGACATGACGGTGTAGCCGTCCGGTTTGGCCGTGGCCACCATCTGCGCGCCGATGTTGGTCGATGCGCCCGGCCGGTTGTCGACGATCACCTGCTGCCCGAGCGTGGCCCGCATGGCCTCGGCCACGGTGCGGGCCAGCACGTCGGTGCCGCCGCCGGCCGGGTAAGGCACGATCCAGCGGACCACCTGGTTCGGGTAGTCGGCCTGGGCCCGCGCGAAGGGCGCGGCGGTGCTGCCGGCCAGGGCCGCGAGGGAAGTCAAGAGGGTTCGGCGTTGCATGGGTTTGTCTCCAGTGGTTGGGTGTTTGTTTCAGCGCTGCCCGGCATGGCGCCCGCCGGCCAAGGGCTTGTGCGGGTTCGTCAAATCAAGGTGCGGCTTTTGTGGGCGCACTGGCAAACCGGACCCGGGTGACGTTGAAGCCCATGTCCGCCAGTAGCTTGGGCAATGCCTGCACTCCGATGAGGTGCAATGCACCGACAGCGGCGAAGACCGGATGGCCGTCATTGTGGATCGCGGCGATGTGGTCCGCCATCACCCGGTTGCGAAGACCCATGGCCACGTCGTCGGCAAAACGGAGCGCGGGGGCGTCGTTTTCGCGGCCGAGGCGCTCGAGCTCTTCAAGCCGGCCGGCAGCCCATGCCTCGGCCATGGCAGCGAGGCCAGTGGCCACTTCATCTTTTTCGAGGGCCTCGAGCGCTTCAAGGACCCGGGCTTCAAGTTCGGCAGCGTTCTTCGGACGCAGAAAATCCATCTGCTGCTGCACGGTCTCCAACGAGGTGACGGGTTTTCCGAGCGATCGGGCGTGGCCGATGAGCGCGTTGTCGATGCCATAGGCCGGGTCCAGCCCCGCCGAGCGTCCGGCCAACACCACCAGGCCGTTGGCCTGGTCATCGGGCCGCAGCGCACCGAACGCGGGGTCGAGGCAGGCCGCTCTGGCCTGTGCCGCCAGCCGGGCGAGCAGCCCAGGCGGCAAGGGCGCAAGCTT
>JAQGNA010000350.1 GCA_028292075.1 Rhodoferax sp.
CTGGACGCGCGCTGGGACCGCACCGCAACCGAGGACAAGGTGCTGGCCATGCCCTGGCGGCACCGCAAGAAAGACGGTAGCGCCATCGACGTGGAGATCTCGTCGGACGCCATCAGCTTCGATCGCATCGCCGCCCGCCTGGTGCTGGTGCACGACGTCACGCAGCGCCGCCAGGCCGAACGCGAGCTGGCACGGGTCAGCCGCGCCCAGCGCCTCCTGAGCGCCGGCAACGAGGCGCTGGTGCGGGCCAGTTCGGAACAAAGCCTGCTGGACGAAATCTGCCGCGTCGCCGTGGAGATCGGCGGCTACAGCATGGCCTGGGTCGGCTTTGCCGAGGCCGAAGGCGCGCATGCCATCACCGCGGTGGCGCATGCCGGCGGCGGCGCCGATTCCATGAAAGGCGAGCCACTGTCATGGGACGCTGACGGCCCCGGCGGACAGGGCCCCGCCGCGCGCACCATCCGCACCGGCGAGGCGGTGGTCGTGGAAGACCTGGCGCAAGACCCTGCGTTCGCGCCCTGGCTCAAGCAAATCAGGCCGAACGGCTTTCGCGGCGCCGCCAGCCTGCCCCTGCGCGACGGCCCGCGCACCTTTGGCCTGTTCTACCTCTATGCACCCGACGTGGTGAAGATCGGCGGCGACGAGGTGCGCCTGCTGCAGCAGCTGGCCGACGACATGGCCTTCGGCATCGTTCACCTGCGCGCGCAGGAGAGCCAGCGGCGGCTGCATGCGGCGGTGATGAAGGTCGCGGCGGCGGTATCGGCCGGCACCGGCACGGCTTTCTTCGAACAGCTGGCCCGCAACATGGCCGATGCGCTGGGCGCCCAGGCCGGCTTCATGGTGCGGCTCAATGCGGCTCGGGCCGTGGCCACCGGTGATGCCCCCGTGCCGCGCACGGCCACCACCATGGCCGCGCTGCTGCACGGGCAGGCCCTTCCCAACTTCGAGTTCGCGCTTGCCGGCACGCCATGCGACAACCTTTCCGCGGTGGACCACTGCGTCGTGTCCCCCGCGCTCGCCGGCATGTTCGCCGGCGTGCCCGGGCTTGCGGAGCTGGGCGCACAGACCTATGTGGGCCGGCGGCTGGACAACCCGGCCGGTGACGCGGTCGGCCTGCTGTTCGTGCTGTTCGACGCACCGCTGGTGCATTCCGATTTCATCTTCTCGACGCTGCAGATCTTTGCCGCCCGCGCCGCCGCCGAGCTCGACCGGCAGGAATCCGACGCACGCATCCGCCACCAGGCCTCGCTGCTGGACAAGGCGCAGGACGCCATCATCGTGCGCGGCATCGACCACCATGTGCTGTACTGGAACCAGAGCGCCACCCGGCTCTACGGCTGGACGGCCGACGAGGTGCTGGGCCGTTCGCTGGTGAGCCTGCTCTATAACGACCCCGCGCGCTTCGAAGCCGCCAACCAGGCGGTGCTGGCGCATGGCGAATGGCATGGCGAGATCGCGCAGCGCCGCAAGGACGGCCAAGCGCTGATCGTCGAGGCCCGCTGGACGCTGGTGCGCGACGCGTTCGATGCGCCACATTCGATCTTCGCCATCAACACCGACATCACCCAGCGGAAGGCCACCGAGAGCGAGATCCACAAGCTCGCTTTCTTCGACGCGCTGACCGAGTTGCCAAATCGCCAGCTGTTGACCGACCGCCTGGGGCAGGCGCTTTCGCTGTGCACCCGCAACGGGCGCGGCGGCGCGCTGCTGTTCATCGACCTGGACAACTTCAAGACGCTGAACGACACCCTCGGCCATGACCGCGGCGATCTGCTGCTGCGCCAGGTGGCGCGTCGACTGGCCGGCTGTGTGCGGCTGATGGACACCGTCGCCCGCCTGGGCGGAGACGAGTTCGTGGTGATGCTCGAAGACCTGGGCGTGGAAGCCTCGGAGATCGGTGGCCGCGCCAAGACCATCGGCGACAAGATCCTGCACGCACTGAGCGAACCGTACCAGCTCGAGGGCTACGAACACCAGAGCACCTGCAGCATCGGCATCACCCGCTTCCACGGGCAAAAAGAAAGCGTGGGCGAACTGCTGAAGCAGGCCGACATCGCGATGTACCAGGCCAAGGCCGCCGGCCGGAACACGGTGCGCTTCTTCGACCCGGGCCTGCAGGCCGCCGTGACGGCACGCGCCGCGCTCGAGGCCGACATGCGGCTCGCACTGGCGCAGGAGGAGTTCTTCCTGCACTACCAGCCCCAACTCGACGCCGACGGCCGATGCACCGGCGTGGAGGCACTGGTGCGCTGGCAGCACCCGATACGTGGCGTCGTTTCACCCGCCGATTTCATTCCCGTTGCCGAAGAGACCGGCCTCATTCTGGAGCTGGGCCGGCAGGTGCTGCAGCAGGCCTGCGGGCTGCTGGCGACCTGGGCCGGCTCGCCGCGCACGGCGCCGCTCATGCTGGCGGTGAACGTCAGCTCGCGCCAGTTCAAGCATGCCGACTTCGTTCAACAGGTGTGCGACACGCTGGCCCACAGCGGCGCCAATCCCTACCGGCTGAAGCTCGAGCTGACCGAGAGCCTGCTGGTCGACGACATGGAAATGATCATCGACAAGATGATGCTGCTCCGCGGCCGCGGCGTGAGCTTCGCGCTCGACGACTTCGGCACCGGCTATTCGTCGCTCGCCTACCTGCGGCGGCTGCCGCTCGACCAGCTGAAGATCGACCAGTCGTTCGTGCGCGACGTGCTCACCGACCAGAACGACGCCGTCATTGCGCGCACCATCATCGGCCTCGGCCAGAGCCTGGGGCTGAACGTGATGGCCGAGGGCGTGGAGACGGCGGAGCAGCGCGACTTTCTGCTGAAGCACGGATGCCTGGCCTACCAGGGCTACTACTTCAGCCGGCCGCTGCCATTGCCGCAGCTCGAGAGTTTTCTGCTGCAGACGAATGGCACCGTGCCAAGGGGTGAAGCCGATCCGGCCTGAACCGGTCGGTCGATGCCGCGAACGGACCTCAATGCGAGGCGAAGGCGCGTGTCGGCTTGGCGCCAGGGCGAACATCGACGCCGGCATGGGCAGCGAGGCGGCGGTCGAGCCGGCCCATGAGGGTGGTGAGGGCCAGCGCGCCGAGCACCACGATGGCGCCGATCCACGGGGTGTGCATCAGCCCCAGGTGTTCGACGATGGCGCCACCGGCCAGCGCACCGCCGGCGATGCCGAGGTTGAACGCGGCGATGTTCAGGCCCGACGCCACGTCCACCGCCTGCGGCGTCACGCGCTCGGCCTGCTGCACCACATACACCTGCAACCCCGGCACGTTGCCGAACGCCACTGCGCCCCAGAGCAGCACGGTGGCCAGCGCCAGCCAGGGGTTGTGTGCCGTGAAGGTCAGCGCGAACAGCACCGCGGCCAGCCCCAGGAACACCACCTGCAGCGCGGGGATGGCGCCGTGCCGGTCGGCCAGCCTGCCGCCCCAGATATTGCCCACCGCCACCGACACGCCGTACACCAGCAACACCAGGCTGACGGTGCCGGCGCTGAAGCCCGACACCTCCTGCAGGATCGGCGCGAGGTAGGTGAAGGCGATGAACGAACCGCCATAGCCGAGCGCCGTGGTGGCATAGACCAGCAGCAGCCGCGGCTGGCCGAGCACGCGGACCTGCTGCATCAGCGAAGCCGGCGCGCTGTGCTGAATGCCCGACGGCACGAACACCAGGCTGCCGACGAAGGCAATCAGGCCCAGCGCCGACACGGCCAGAAAAGTCTCACGCCAGCCGAAGTGCTGGCCGATGAAGGTGCCCAGCGGCACGCCGGTGACCAGGGCCACCGTGAGGCCGGTGAACATGATGGCGATCGCGCTGGCCGCCTTCTCGCGCGGCACCAGGCTGGTGGCGATGGTCGTGCCGATCGAGAAGAACACGCCGTGCGCCAGGCCGGTGAGCACGCGCGCCACCACCAGCGATGCATAGCCCGGCGCCTGCCAGGCGAGCAGGTTGCCGGCGGTGAACAGCACCATCAGGCTCAGCAGCAAGACCTTGCGCGGCAGCTTGCCGGTGAGGGCGGTGAGCACCGGCGCGCCAATGGCAACGCCCAGCGCGTAGAGGCTGACCAGCAGCCCGGCCGATGGCAGGCTGACGCCCAGGTCTGCGGCGATGACGGGCAGCAGCCCGACGATGACGAACTCGGTGGTTCCGATGGCATAGGCGCTGATCGTCAGCGCCAGAAGTGCAAGAGGCATGGATGGCTTCCGTTGAAAGAAGCCCGAAGTCTGAGGCCCCTGCTCCTGCAGAAAAAGCGGGTGATCGGCACAAGATCGTTGACTGCAAGTCAATAATGAGGCGATGAAAATTACCCTGGAAGAGCTCGCCGCCTTCGTCACCGTGGTGGACAGCGGCTCCATCACGGCGGCGGCGGCGCAGCTGGCGCAGACCACCTCCGGCGTGAGCCGAGCCCTTGGCCGACTGGAGGCAAAGCTGGCCACCACGCTGCTCCAGCGCACCACCCGCCGGCTCGAGCTCACAGAGGAGGGGCATGCCTTCCTGGCGCAGGCGCGCCGCATTCTGGCGGCGGTGGACGAGGCCGAAGAGCAGATGGCCGTGCGCCGCGAGACGCCCGCCGGCCGCCTGCGGGTCAATGCCGCCGTGCCCTACATGCTGCACGTGGTGGTGCCGCTCGTGGCGGACTTTCGCGCCGCCTACCCGGCCATCGCACTCGAGCTCAACAGCAGCGACGCCATCATCGACCTGCTGGAGCACCGCACCGACATCGCCATCCGCATCGGCCCGCTACAGGACTCGACCCTGCATGCCCGGCCCCTGGGCAGCAGCAGCCTGCGCGTGCTGGCAAGCCCGGCTTACCTGAAGGCGAGGGGCAGTCCGAAAACGGTGGCCGACCTGGCCCGAGGCCACAC
>JAQGNA010000366.1 GCA_028292075.1 Rhodoferax sp.
ACCGGCGGCACGAAAATGCCGGTCGAGCGGTCCCACACCGGCTCGGGGCCGAAGCGCTCCGCCAGGAAGTCGAGCAAGGCGCGCATGCTGGCCGGCTGATGGCGGCGCGACACATACACCCCGTAGACGCCGAGCGGGCGCGGCTTCCATTCGGGCACGATCTCCACGAGTTCACCGCTGCGCAACAAAGGCGCCACCGCATAGTCGGGCTGCACCGACAGCCCGCCGCCGGCACGCACCGCCTGCAAAAGCACCGTGGCTTCGTTTGCGCTGAAATTGCCCGACACCTGCACCGAAGACTCCACACCGTGGCGCGAGAAATTCCATTGGCTCTTCTCGAAGCGCGAATAGGTCAAACAATTGTGCCGGGCAAGCTCTTCCACGGTCTGAGGCACGCCACGTTGCGCCAGGTACTTGGGCGAGGCGCACACCACCGAACGGCACGTTGTCAGCTTGCGTGAGATGAAGCTCGGGTCGAGTTCGGCCGTGACGACGATCGCCAGGTCGATGCGGTCTTCGACCAGATTGACGGGACGGTCGCCAAGGTTCAGGTCGACGCGGGTCCGTGGGTACTTGGCAAGGTATTCGACCATGGCCGCGCTGAGATGCGCCTGTCCGAACGAAACGCTCGATGAAACCCGCAGTTGCCCATGCGGTTCGGTGTCTTTCTGGCCCACCACCTGTTCGACATCGTTGACCATCTCCAGCAGCTGACGGCTTCTGGCCATGCAGGCTTCGCCGGCCTCTGTCAACGACAAACGCCGTGTGGACCGCAACAACAGCCGGGTTTTCAGCCATCGCTCGAGTTCGGCGATGTGCCGCGTGACCATGGCGCGAGACATGCCCAGGGTGTCCGCCGCTGCCGTAAAGCTTCCCCGTGTCACCACCTCGCTGAACACCCGCATCGCTGAAATTCGGTCCATATCAAATCCTCTGTGTCTTCAATTCATACAAATGATGTCGTTTCCGAAGCGGATTTGAGCATGGAACATTAAATATCGAAATAGGATTTGCATATCTTGAACCACTGACGATATTCTGCATTCAATTTTTAACGTTAAACATTTCACGGAACGCAGTTTTTTTAACGTATGTGTAACGTATACAATGATAAATACAACAACGCATCAGTCCTCGGCGTTCTTACGGCGACCTGCCTTGACTGTCGAGCGGAGACTTTTACCTTCGAGCCGGCGCTGCCGGCTGCCGTAGGTCGGCTTGGTTGCACGCCGCACCAGCGGCACATGGGCCGCGCTGTCGACCACTTCCTGCAGCCGCGCCATGGCGTCGTTCAGGTTGGCCTCCCTCGTCCGGTGAGACTGCGCCTTGAGGACGAACACGCCTGCGTCGGTCATGCGCTGATCGCGCCTCGCCAGCAGCCGCTCCTTCACGTCGCCAGGCAGTGAAGAGGCATTCACGTCGAACCGAAGATGCACCGCACTCGAAACCTTGTTGACGTTCTGCCCACCGGCCCCCTGGGCCCGGATGGCAGTGATTTCGACCTCTGCCTCCAAGACGATTGGTAACTTTTTGTTAGACATGTAAAGCGAGCCAGTAAATGTCGCGCCGAGGGGAAAACGCCGTCCCCAGGCAGCTCATTTGGCCTTTTCAGGCACTTGGGCGGGCGTCGTCCAGCCGGCTTTCGCCGCGTGCCACGGGATTGGAGGCGTCCGCCACGTTGGTACCCGCGCGCAGCGCATGGACCTGCCGCACCGTCAGAGCCGCGGCATGGTCCACGAGTTCCGGCTGGAACCACGATGCGACCGTCCGGGCCGGCAGGCTGGCACGCACCGCATCGAGGTTGGCGAGCATCCGCTCGGGGTCGACGTGCAAGCCGGCGGTGGCCTGCGCCATAGCGCGCACGCTTCCGTGGGCTGACATCACCAGCTGCGGCCATTCGGCCAGCTCGACCTGCCAGTGAGCGAGCGCGCGCTCATGCTCCTGCGGCATGGCCTGCAGCAGCGCGGCCACGCGTTGGGGCGCTCGCTGCGCCGCAGCCAGCGCCACCATGGCACCCACCGGGTTGTGCTTGTGGGGCATGGCCGATGAGCCACCGCGGCCGGCTTCATGCGCCTCGGCCAGTTCGGCCACTTCGAACTGCGCCATCAGCGCCATGTCTCGGGCCACCTTTCCGAGGCTGCCGACCAGCAAGCCAAGTTCGCAGCCCAACGCGACCCATTCGTCGCGCTGGGTCTGCCAATGCAACAGTGGGCAACGCAGGCCGAGTTCGCCGGCCATGCGCAGCGCCACCTCAGGGCCCTGCGCGCCCATTTCCGCCAAGGTGCCAACCGCGCCACCCAGCTGCAGTTGCAATGCCTGGCGCGCGGCATGGCGCAGACGCTGCTGGCTGCGCACCAGTGGCGCTGCCCAACCCGCGCATTTCAGGCCAAAACTGGTGACGGATGCGGGCTGCATCAGCGTACGGGCCAGCATGGGTGTGGCGGCATGGCGGTCTGCCAGCACCAGCAGTGCGTCGATCAATTTGGTGAGATCGGCGGTGATAAGGGCCAGCGCCTCCCGCGTCACCAGGGCCATGGCGGTGTCGACGACGTCCTGGCTGATGCATCCGAAGTGCGTGAACGCGACCGCGCCCGGGTTGAACAGGCCGACGGCCTCCTGCAGGCTGCGCACCATCGGCACGGCGATGCTGCCCGCCCGCCCGCTCTCGCGCACCAGCTTGGGCACGTCGAACAGCTCCACCTTGCAAGAGCCGATGATCGACTTTGCGGCGCCCTCCGGAATGAGCCCGGTGGCGGCCTGCGCCCGGGCCAGGGCGGCCTCGAAGCGCAGCATGGCCGCCACGAAGCGGCGATCGCCAAAGGCTTCCTGCACTTCCAGCGTCGACAGGAAACCCTCGAAGATCGAGCTCATGGCGATTGGCCCGACAGGTCGGTCCGAGGTTCCATCGCTTCCGGCATCGGTGCTGCTGGCCCTGGGCGCTCAGGCCCGCGTCCGGTTCTTGAGGCGCATCTTGTTGGGCAGCGGCACCGAGCGCCGCAGCACCTCCTCGCCAAGCCATAGCGCCGAACGCCTGGCCCGTTGCGCCACCACCGGCAGGGGAATCTGCTGGTAGTCGTCGTTGAACACTTCGAAGCTGTAGTCGCCGCGGTAGCCGAGCTCGTGCAGTTTGCGCACCAGCTGGGCGAGCGCGTCGCTGTGAACGCCCTCCCCCGGAAAAACCCGGAAATGGCGCGCGGTGGCCATCTTTTCTTCGACCGAGCGCACCTCGTTCCACATGAAGTCGGCCAGCTGAACCAGGAAGATCTTGTTGGTGTCGAGCATTTCGAGCTCGTCCATCGGCGTCTG
>JAQGNA010000402.1 GCA_028292075.1 Rhodoferax sp.
TTGAACACCACCAATGCCGAAGACCTGATCGACCGCTCGCGCTTTGCCGAAGCGGCGGCGTCGACGGTGAATTTTGGCGTGCCATCGCTCGCCGGAAGCTACCTGTCCGAACGCAAGTGGAACGACATCGAACGCATCATCCGCCGCGCCATCGCCGACTACGAGCCGCGCCTCATCCCCGAGACGGTGAAAGTCTCCCCGTTGATGAAAGCCGGTGCGGGTGAAGACTACAACGTGCTGGTGTTCGAGATCAGCGCCATGATCGCGCTCAAGCCGTATCCGCTGGAGCTGACGGTCCAGAGCGCCGTCGACCTTGAAACCAACCGCATCAGCCTGGTGTCCGCGTCGCGCGGCCCGGCACGCGTGATCCGCTGAAGAAGGAACCGCCATGGACCCCCAACTCCTCGACTACTACAACAAGGAACTGGTCTACATGCGAGAGGCGGCCGGGGAGTTCGCCGCTTCGCATCCCAAGATCGCACGGCGGCTGGGCATGCACGGCATCGAGGTGGACGACCCGTATGTCGAGCGTCTGATCGAGTCGTTCAGCTTCCTTTCGGCGCGCATGCAGATCAAGCTGGATGCGGAGTTTCCCCGCTTCACCCAGCGCCTGCTGGAGGTGCTGTACCCCAACTACCTGAGCCCGACGCCATCCATGGCGGTGGCGCAGCTGAACCCGAGCGTGAAGGAGGGCGACTTCTCGCGTGGCTTCAAGGTGCCGCGGGGCACAGCGTTCCACGCCAAGGTGCCCGCGGGCGAAGAAACGCCGTGCGAGTTTCGCTCCAGCCAGGAGGTCACGCTTTGGCCGATCGAACTGGTCGAAGCCCGTCTGACCGGCGCCCCGCCCGACATCCCCGGCATCGAGCGCTATCTGCCGCCCCAGGTGCAGATCACCGGCGCCCTGCGCCTGCGGTTGCGGATGGTTGGGCAGCGCAGCTTCAGCGGCCTGGCAGGGCTCGACCGCCTGCCGATCTATTTGAAAGGCGACGAGCAGATCGCTTCGCATTTGTTCGAGCTGTTGCACACCTCGGCGGTTGCCACGTTCACTGGTCCGCCCGGGAATTTGATGCAACGTCCTCATGTGGTGACCGAGGGTGCGCTCGCGCACGAAGGACTCGGCGCGGGGCAGGGTTTGCTGCCGCTTGAATGGAATACTTTCCATGGCCACAACCTGCTGCACGAGTACTTCGCCTGTCCAGAGCGTTTTTACTTCTTCACGCTGACCGGTCTGGCCGAAGGCCTGTCGCGCATCAATGGGCCGGACGCCGAAATCGTGGTGCTGCTGACCAAGCAGCCCGGCAGCCTGGGCGAGGTGGTCGATCTACGCCAGTTCGCGTTATTTTGCACGCCGGTCATCAACCTTTTCGAACGGCGCACCGACCGCATCGAGCTCAATGCCGCCGACCCTGAATTCCATCTGGTGCCGGACCGGTCGCGTCCCCGCGATTTCGAGGTCTATGCCGTCAAGGGAATTTCTGGTCAACAGGCGGAGACCACGGCCGCCATGGACTTCCGGCCGCTCTATCAGACGCTGAACGAAGACGAGGGCAACCACGGCCGGTATTTCTCGGTTCGCCGCGAGCCGCGGCTCACCTCTGACACGGCACGCAAGTACGGTACCCGCACGCCGTATGTCGGCACCGAGGTCTTTTTGTCGCTGGTCGACCAGCACGAGGCACCGTATTCGGACACCTTGCGCTATCTGTCGGTGAAGGCGCTGCTGACGAACCGCGACCTGCCTTGCCTGGTGCCGCGCAATGGCCAGTCCGACCTGGCGGTGGCAGATTCCATACCGGTGCTGGGTGTCGGGTTGATCCGGCCGCCCAGTACACCCAAGTCGCCCTTTGCGCAGCGCGAGATCGCCTGGCGGTTGATTCGCCAGTTGGGGTTCAACCATTTGCCGCTCGCCGATCTGCCCCACCGAGAAGGCGCACAGGCCTTGCGCGACATGTTGCGGCTGTTCGTGTCGGCCGACAACGACGTCCAGCGGCGACAGATCGAGAGCCTGGTGGGCTCGCGCATCGAACCGGTCACGCGGCGCCTGCCGGGCGCCGGCCCGCTGATCTACGGGCGCGGCGTCTTGTGCACCCTCAGCGTGGACGAAGATGGCTTCTCCGGCACCAGCCCTTACCTGTTCGGCCTGGTACTGGAGCACTACCTTGCCAAGCATGTCAGCATCAACGTGTTCACGCAGACTTCGCTGGAGACGATGCAGCGCGGCAACGTGGCCCGCTGGCCGGTGCGCATGGGCGGGCGAGGCATCGTCTGATGGCACGCGAGCGCAAATCAAAATCGCAACCCGGGTCCGGGCCAGACCGCACAGCGCAGGCGAGCGGCCTGCCGAACGTGCTGGTACGCCTGCGGCAAGCACCGTGGAAGTTCGGCTTCACCGTGCTGATGCGTCGCTTCGGCGCTGCCTACCGGCAGCAGCCGCGCATCGGTCTGGCGCGCCGGCCCCAGCAGGAAGCTTTCCGCCTGGGTCAAAGGGCGGCGTTGAGCTTTGCGCCGCGTGAAATCGCCGAGGTGGTGCTGGCTGGCGAATCCCTGCGGACGGCGGCGTCAACCGGCGATGACCCGTCTGGGGAAAGCACATCGGCTCCGTCCGCATCGAGCTTGGCGCTGCCATCGCAGTCGTTGCAACCGCCCGCACAGGTGGCACGCGGCCGGGGGGGCAACAACCCCACGCTGCCCATGGTCCGGCTCTACGGCCTGGGCATGCTGGGCCCGAACGGACCGCTGCCGCTGCACTACACCGAATGGGTGCGCGAACGCACCGAGAACTTCAATGACAGCACGCTGGCCGACTTTCTCGATGTGTTCCATCACCGCTACCTCACGCACATGTACCGCGCGTGGGCCCAGGCGCAGGCTGCGGCAGGACTCGACCGCGCGGACGATGAAACCTTCAGCCGCTACATTGCGCAGCTCACCGGCCACGACCCTTTGGAGATCCGCGACTCGGTGCTCCCGTCGCATGCGCGAATGGCCGCGTCCACCCACCTCGGCCGCGAAGCGCGCAACCCGGACGGGCTCGCCCAAACGCTCGGTCGATTTTTCTCCGTGCCGGTGCAACTGCAGGAGTTCGTCATGCACTGGATCCGCATCGACACCGAAGACCAGACCCGGCTCGGAACGCCGCGCACCTCGAGCATGCTCGGCGTCGGCGCCATGCTAGGCGAGGTGGTGGCTGACCGGCAGAACAAGTTTCGCCTGGTCCTCGGGCCGCTGCCGATGGCGCAATACCTGCGATTCACACCGATGGGCAAGGACCTGCCCTTGCTGGTCGAATGGGTGCGTGGCTTTGTCGGCTATGAATTTGTCTGGGAGGTGGAATTGCGGGTGAGCCACGAAAGCGCTCCGCCCGCGCGGCTGGGAGACACGCAGAGCCTGGGCTGGTCCACATGGCTCGGTGGCGCCGGCGGCGCGGTCAACGATGCTGAGGTTTCGTTTGCAGGCGATGTACCAGACGCCCGACGTGGTTCGCGGGCAGACCCTGACCAACATGGCCAGCTTCGCCATGCTCCCATCGAACGGGTCGATTACGCCATCGGCATGGTGTTCAAGCCCGAGCTCTATGTCGGAAAGACAGGCCACGGCCACCCGGCCGCCGCGCCTGCTTGACGGTCCTTTTCCATCAGCCGGTCTGCCGAACCAAAAGAATCTCTTCACATGCTTTCTCCCATCAGTACCCTCGAGCCCTGCGGACCCAGCCTCGAATACGACCACGAATTCGCCTTGCTCCTCGCGCGCATGGAGCCCCGGGCCGACGCGCAGTACGGCAGCTTCGTCGGCACGCCCGAAGCCATTAACTGGACCGACATCGAGCGTGACTGCCAGCGCTTGCTGCTGCGCACGAAGGACATCAATCTGTTGGTGTGGCTCTGCCGCGCGCGCACCCGGCTCGGTCATGCCATCGGTCTTGCGCAGGCGCTCGGCACGCTCAGCAGGGTGCTCGACACCTGGCCCGACGCGGTGCATCCGCAGGTGATGATCGAGGGCGAACGCGAGCCAACGGTGCGCGCCAATGCCATGGCCGCCTTGGCCGACCCTGAAGGGCTATTGGCCGACGTGAGCGACCTTCTGGTGTCGTCGAGCACGGCCATGCGCCTTACCGTTCGCGACGTGGAGCGAGCCTTCGCGGTGCCTCGGGCGGCCGACGCCATGCACCCCGACGCGGTGGCCCGGCAGCTGGGCGACTTGCGCCGCGCCGCGGCAGGGGATGCGCAGTCGGCCGTTCATGCGCTGGCACGCGCCGCGGATTCCGCGCAACGCATCGACACCTGGGCGAAAGGCCAGCTTGCCGACGATGCGCCCGCGTTGCGGCCACTGCTGCGGGTACTGAACTTGTTCGTCGGCCCAACAGCCGTTTCTGAAGCCGATCCGCCGCCGTCAGACGAGGCGGGCGCATTGACGCAACTGCTGCCTCCGGTGCCCTTGGTCACACCTCACCAAAGCCGACACGACATGCGGTTGACCCTGCGCGCCGCCAGAAGCTGGTTCGAAGCCAACGAGCCGAGCAGTCCTGTGGCAGTGTTGCTGAAGCAGGCCGAGCGAATGGTGGGCAAGCGTTTTTCGGAGGTGGCGGACGTCGTTCCACTTGACCTCCTGCGCCGCTGGGAAGCCGACGACATCGGCGATGAAGGCACAGCATGAACGAAGCCTGGGCATGGTGGACGGTGGCTTGCATGGTGTCCGCGCTGGCGGGCATTGGCGTCGGTGCGGCCTTGGGATTGCGGCGCGGCCTTCAGAGAGGTGGCCAGGCAGCCATGGCGCAGACCCATGACCCCGCCCTGGTGCAGCAGGTGCTCGAGCCGCTCCTCGAAGCGCAAACGGCCGCATTGACCCAGGCCTGGGCGGCCCGGTCGCAGGCAGCGTCAACGGTTGATGACCGAAAGATGGCAGCGCAGCAGGCGCCGATGCCGATGCCTGCGCCAGAAGTC
>JAQGNA010000430.1 GCA_028292075.1 Rhodoferax sp.
ACGGGCTGCCTTCTTGCCCACTGCAAGGTCTTCGGCCACCTCGCGCTTCTCGCGCCGCACCTCGATCAGCGAATGCGCCCAGGCACCGAGGTTCTCGGCCACGTGGCTCCACGAGAATCGGAACACCGCCGAAACACCGATCACGCCAAGCGCGATCCACCCCAGGCCTGAACCGGCAAAGCCCAGCCACTTCACACTGAACGGACCGAGCAGGTAACCAACGATGCCACCGGCATGGCCGGGCAGGGCCGACTCGAGCCGATACAGCCGTGTGGACTCCAGCGCGGCGCTGGCGCACATCAGCAGCACCAGGCCGCACCAGAAGGCGACGCGGCTATTGAGCCAGTGGTGGTCCGACGCGCCCGGCTTTTGCGTTTCGTCGCTGCCGCGCATCCATTCGGCGAGTGTCGACAGCCAGGTTCGCACGCCTGCGGCAAAACACCACCACACCGAAAAGCCGAGGCTGTAGTAGCTGATGTCGGCCAGCCAGGCACCGAGCCGGCCGCCCCAGTTTCGGGCAAGGGGAATCTGGCCCGATGTGGACCAGGCCGGGTCTTGCAGCGAATAACTGAAAAGGGCCAGCAGCCAGAAAACCAGGCCGAGCAGCCCGAGAATCAGGCCGATCTCGCGGGCGAAGCGGCGGGCGCCGCTGCGGAGGGGCGAAATTACCGGGCCGGAGGAATTGAGAGTGTTGAGCGAATAGGTCATGGGCAGCAGAGTCCGCCCAACTTTAACGCATGAACCGGGTCACGGAAGGGGGCGAGACAGGCTGGGGGAAGGCCTGAATTGCGAACCCGGCGACGGCCCGCGGGCAGCCGGCAACGACTTCAGTTAGCTCAGCGTTCCAAGCACTGAGCGCAGGGCCATGGAGCCGTTCTCGTTGCTCTGGATGTAGCCGCGCTCTTCCAGGTCCTTCATCACCCGGCTGACCATCTCACGGGAGGCGCCGACCATTTTGGCGACGTCCTGGCGAGAGATCTTTTCTTTGATGACCATCTTGCCCTCGGCGTCGGGGTTCGCCTGCTCCAGCAGCACGTGGGCCACGCGGCCATAGACGTCCATCAGCGCCAGTGACTCGATCTTTTGGTCGGCGCGGCGCAGGCGCTTGACCAGCCCGGTCATCACCGCACGCGACATGGCCGCGTTGGTGCTGAGGCAATGCTCAAACTCGGCGCGGCCGAGCATCAGGCAGTCGGTGGGCACTTCGGTCGTGACGGTGGCCGAATGCGGCTCGTTGTCGATCAGGCTCATCTCGCCGACATAGTCGCCCATGCCGAGCGTGGCCAAGATCACCTCGCGGCCCCGGGCGTCGGTGGTCAGCACCCGGGCGCGACCACTCAGCACGATGAAGAGCGCATTCGACTTGCGGCCCTGTTCGACGATCATTTCGCCGCGCTTGAAACGCTGCTTGATGATGGCCTTGGCCACGACCTCGGCCTGATCGGCCGTCATCATGGAAAACAGCGGCACACGCAGCAGCAGTTCGAGATTGGAAAGCATCGACATTGACAGACTCCTTCTTCCGTGAGGTTCCCCGTGCAGGGGTGGGTTCTTACAATCAAGGGCAAAATTCTGCTGAAGCGTAGCAACCGGACGGGCGTTTATCCCCGCCCATCTTGTTTTCTTGTAACAAGACGCAAACTGTACAGCGGCGTTTCCGTTTCCACTAAAGGTTTTTCCCATGACTCCAACCAAACACGCCAAGGTGCTGATCCTGGGCTCGGGCCCAGCGGGCTATTCCGCTGCGGTGTACGCGGCCCGCGCCAACTTGCAGCCCGTGCTCATCACAGGCATCGCGCAGGGCGGCCAACTGATGACCACAACCGAGGTGGACAACTGGCCGGCTGACGTGCACGGCGTGCAGGGCCCGGAACTGATGCAGCGTTTTCTCGAGCACGCACAACGGTTCAACACCGAAATCATCTTCGACCACATCAGTGAGGTCGATTTCAGCGAGCGTCCGTTCAAGCTGAAGGGCGACAGCGGCGTTTACAGCTGCGATGCGCTGATTCTGTGCACCGGTGCCTCGGCCCAGTATTTGGGGCTCGAATCGGAGACGGCATTCCAGGGCCGCGGTGTGTCGGGCTGTGCCACCTGCGACGGTTTCTTCTACCGCGACCAGGAGGTCTGCGTGGTGGGCGGTGGTAACACGGCTGTGGAAGAAGCGTTGTATTTATCAAACATCGCGAGCAAGGTCGTGCTGGTGCACCGACGCGACAAGTTCAAGGCCGAAGCGATTCTGGTCGACCGCCTGATGGAGAAGGTTTCCTCGGGCAAGATCGAGTTGAAGCTGTTCCACACGCTGCACGAGGTACTGGGTGATGCCACCGGCGTGACGGGCGTGCGCCTGCGTCACACACTGGACGGCGCGGAACACGACATCGCACTCAAGGGTTGCTTCATCGCCATCGGCCACAAGCCCAACACCGATATCTTCGAGGGCAAGCTAACGATGAAGAACGGCTACATCGTCACCCGCTCGGGCCTCGAAGGCTTTGCCACCATGACCAGCGTGCCGGGCGTGTTCGCCGCGGGCGACGTGCAGGACCATGTCTACCGCCAGGCCATCACCAGCGCCGGCACGGGTTGCATGGCCGCACTGGATGCAC
>JAQGNA010000443.1 GCA_028292075.1 Rhodoferax sp.
AGGCCTTGGACGCCCTGCCGGCCCCTGAGGCGTGGTCAGACTGCGACGGTTCGCTGGTACAGCCCGCCAGCCAGGCGCGCCACCTGGCCGTCGAGTTCGAGTTCGAGCAACTTCACCGGCAGCTGCGCCGCCGAGATGCCGGTGCGGGCGACCAGTGCGTCGAGCCCGATGGGGTCGTGGCCCATGTCAGTCAGGAACGGGTCGGCTGCGGGTTCTGGTCCGGCGGCGTCATCGCCAGTGGCCTTCACGCTGCGCCGCGCGCCGACGGGTTCGATTTCATCGAGAACGTCCTGAAGGTTCTCCACCAGCTTGGCGCCCTGCTTGATGAGCGCATGGCAGCCGCGCGACTGCAGCGCGTGGATCGAACCCGGCACGGCAAACACGTCCTTGCCCTGCTCGGATGCGAGGCGCGCGGTGATCAGCGAGCCCGACTGCAGGGCCGCTTCCACCACCAGCGTGCCCCGCGCCAGGCCCGCGATGATGCGGTTGCGGCGTGGAAAGTTGGCAGGCAGCGGCGGCGTGCCCAGCGGGTATTCGCTGAGGATCAGCCCCTTCGCGGCGATGCAGTGCGCCAGTGCCAGGTTGCGGCGAGGATAGACCCGGTCGAGCCCGGTGCCCACCACGGCCAAGGTGGCGAGGTGGTGTTCATCCGCGCCCGCTGCATCGAGCGCGCCTTGATGCGCGGCGCTGTCAATGCCCAGTGCCAGCCCAGAGACCACCGTCAGGCCTGCCTCGACCAACCCACGCGACAGATCGCGGGCCGTGGCCTCACCCTGCGGGGTGGGATTGCGGCTGCCCACCACGGCCAGGCAGCGGCGCGTGTCGAGCGTGGGCCAGAGTTCGGTGCGCCCCACGGCATACAGCATCAGCGGCGGGTCTTCCATCGCCAACAGGGATTCGGGATAGGCCGGGTCTCCCAGTACGAAGATGGCATGCCGGCTGCCGGTCTTCGCGTCGGGTTCGGCCTGGAGCCAGGTCCAGGCGGCTTCGATGCGGGTGGCCAGTTCGGGTGAGACGACGGACAGTGCCGCTGCATGCGCAGCAGTGAGAAAGTCGTGCAAGCGGTGCGGCGGTTGGGCCAGCACGTCGTGCGGCAGGCCAAAGCTTGCCAGCAGCTTGCGGGCGGTGGCGTTGCCCACACCGTCGGCCGAGATCAGCTGTAGCCATGATGCCAGTTCGTCGCGTTCCATACCCTGTACCGCCCGTCTTCGCATTGGCTCGCGACGCTGGCGCCCGGCATGGCGCGCCCGTTCTTGTTTTTACACTCAGCGCGGGCTGCTCAGCCGGTCGCCGACCTTCACACCGTTCGTGATTTGCATGATGAGCGCATACGACACCCGCTCGAACGGCCTGAACACCATCAGCATGCCATTGCGTTCGTCCGGCAGGGTGATCGTCGGCTTTTTGGGATCGGTTGCATCGATGCGCCTGCCACCGTCGCTCAGGATGGTCAGCACATGGCCGCGTTCGATGCCGTCGCGCGTTCCCCGGTTGATGACAACCACCTGGTTTTGAGCGGCATTGACCACGGCACTGCCGTAGACCGACACGACGCGGCCTTCGATGTTTTGCGCCGGCGCTCGGGGCACGTAGTTCAACAGCTCGCGCGGCGGCTCGGGCAACAAATGGTCGCCGACCCGGGTCTCTTCCTTCGAGGCGACGATGTCGATGGTGGCCGGCACGATCTCCATCGCCCGCTTGCCCTCCTTGTCGGCCTCTTTGGCGACGCGCATGGTTTCGCCCTGGGCGAGCGTGGCCTTGCCGGTGTACTGCGCCTCGTAGCCGAGAATCTCACCGGTGCCTGGGTCTTTCAGGGGCACCGCATTGCGGAAGATGCGGAACTCGCGTGGCTTGCCTCGCTCGTCGGTCAATGGCGACTCGACGGTGCCACGGGCATAGGCCCGGTCGCCACGGCTCAGCAGTACGCGATCTTCCTGCGTGGCGACGATGCGGGGCGCCTGTTGCAGCGTGGCTTCGTCGATGACGATGGGCTCGGCCAGGAACGGCTCGATCAGGCTGGCCTGCAGCGTGGGCAGCGCGCTGTCCGAAAGCGATTCGTACCGCGTGCGAGGCGACACGCGCACTGTTTGCACGCCGCCTTGCGCCGCGCCGCGGGCGGTGCGCAGCGTGGCACGGCCGTTGATCTTGTCGAGGAAAAGTTGTTGGCCGGGGTAGATGAGGTGGGGGTTGCGCACATCCTGCAGGTTCATGCCCCACAACTCTGGCCAGCGCCAGGGGCTGGTGAGAAAAAGGCCCGAGATGCCCCAGAGGGTGTCGCCGCGCTTCACGGTGTAGCTCTCCGGCGCATTCGGGGCCAGATCGGCCACAGGCACGCCGGCCTGGGCCACCTGCGCTGCCGTGGCTTGCTGGGAAGGGGTGATCGGGTAGTTTTGCGCGGCCGCCGACGTGGCGAAGCCCAGGGAGGCCAGGAAGGCCAGCAGGGGAACCATTGCCGCAGCGGCGCTGGCGCCCACCATCGTTTGTTTCATAGGTTTTTGCACCACAAATGCCCAATGGGGCGCGAACCGGAAGGGCCACTCGCAGAGGCCCGTGACAGAAGGAGACTCAACCGTCGTCGCGTGGGATTTTGCGCCCAAGCCCTGGCTTGGGCAACGATTTTGAACTTCGCCGATCCGCCAAAACTCAAAAGTGGCGAAAATAGAGACACATTTGTTGAGATTCCATGGCCCTACTTCCCATCCTTCAGTACCCCGATCCGCGCCTGCACACGCTGGCGCGTCCGGTCGCGCAAGTCGACGCCCGCATCAAGTCCCTCATTGCCGACATGCTCGAGACCATGTATGACGCGGCCGGCATCGGGCTGGCCGCCACGCAGGTCAACGTGCACGAGCGGCTTATCACGATCGACGTGTCCGAGGAGCGCAACGCCCCACTGGTGCTGATCAACCCCGAGATCACCTGGGCCAGCGACGAGAAGGTGATGAACGAGGAGGGCTGCCTGTCCGTGCCGGGCTTCTACGACGGAGTGGAGCGTGCCAAGCACATCCGCGTCACCGCACTCGACGGCGAGGGCCAGTCGCGCAGCATCGAGGCCGAAGGCCTGCTGGCCGTGTGCATCCAGCACGAGATGGACCATCTGCTGGGCAAGGTGTTTGTCGAATATCTCTCGCCGCTCAAGCGCAACCGCATCAAGACCAAGATGCTGAAGTCGCGCCGCGACGTCGAAAAGGCCTGAGCAAGTCATCACCATGAGACGTCTTGTCCTGTCCCTTTTCGTGCTCTTGCTTTCTGCGCTGGCGGGCTGTGCGGTCAAGCCCGGCATGTCGCGCGACGAAGTGCTGTCGACCTGGGGCCAGCCCACGGCCGAACTCGATCGCGCCGGCGTCCACCGCCTGCAATACTCGCGTCAACCGCTGGGCCAATCGGTCGTGATGGTCGACCTCGATGCTACCGGCCGGGTGTCGCAGGCGCGCGAGGTGATGAACCTTGCCGAGTTCTCCAAGATCGACATCTCCGGTACGACAACACGCGATGACATCCGTTGGGCTTTCGGTCCCCCGGCCAAGATCGACGGCGTGGCGTCATGGCGCGGTGACATCTGGTCTTACCGCTGGAAGGACCTCGACAACATGTGGTTCTGGGTGTACTTCGATCCGAGCGGCATGGTGCGGCGCACGCAACAGGGCCCGGATCTTCCGATCTTTCCCCAGATCCGCTGAAGGTGGCCCGAGCTCGGTGCCGCCGCAAGTGCGGGGCCGTTCAAGGGCGACCGTTCCAAGGCTGCAGCCTGTCTGCTTTTCTCAGCTCTTTTTTAAGCTCTTCCACTCTTCCGAAATACCAGTTCGATGCGCATCATCTTCGCGGGCACGCCCGAGTTCGCCCGCGTGGCACTGGCCCGGCTTGCCGCGGCCGGGTTCGCCATTCCACTGGTGTTGACCCAACCCGATCGCCCCGCTGGCCGCGGCATGAAGCTGCAGGCCTCGCCGGTCAAGCAGTTGGCGCTGGAACTCGGTGCGGCGGTCGCACAGCCGCGCAGCCTGCGGCTCGACGGCAAATACCCTGAGGACGCGGCGGCTGCACGGCAGGCCATCGCCGATGCGCGGGCCGACGTCATGATCGTTGCCGCCTACGGACTGATCCTGCCGCAATGGGTGCTTGATGCACCCCCACGCGGCTGCCTGAACATCCACGCCTCGCTGCTGCCGCGTTGGCGAGGTGCGGCACCGATCCACCGCGCCATCGAAGCCGGAGACACCGAGACCGGCATCACCATCATGCAGATGGACGCCGGCCTCGACACCGGCGACATGCTGCTGGTCGAGCGGCTGCCGATTGCCCCGGACGAGACCACCGGCGCCCTGCACGACCGCCTGTCCGCGCTGGGTGGCCGCATGATCGTCGAAGCGCTGGAACTGCTGGCCTGCGGCGGTCTCGTTCCGGTGCGGCAGCCAGCCCCGGGCGTGACCTATGCGCACAAGATCGAGAAGGCAGAGGCGGCCATCGACTGGGCCGACGCCGCCCGCGCCATCGTGCGACGGGTGCATGCGTTCAACCCGTTTCCCGGGGCGGCCGCGGTGCTGGCGGGCGACAGCCTCAAGGTCTGGGGCGCGCGCGTGAGCGACCTGCCCCGGCCGCCCGACACGCCGCCGGGCCAGATCGTCGCCATCCTTTCCGAAGGCATTGCCGTAGCGGCGGCCGATGGCGTGGTCGAGCTGACCGAGGTGCAAAAGCCCGGCGGCAAGCGGATGGCGGTGCGCGATTTCCTGCGCGGCGCCAACGTGGCCGCTGGTCAATCGTTCGAAGTGCGGGCCGCCTGATGTTCCTGCGCCGCGCCCTCCGCCAACACCCTGAATTTCGCATAGGCCTGCTCGACACCTGGCCGCAGGTGCCCGGTGTCGCCGCCTGGGGACTGATGACCGGCGTCGCCATGGTCAAGTCCGGCATGAGCGTGATCGAGGCGCTGGCCATGGCGATGCTGGTGTTCGCCGGCAGCTCGCA
>JAQGNA010000226.1 GCA_028292075.1 Rhodoferax sp.
CACGCGCGACGGCAGGCTGGTCGGGCCGAAGGTCGCATGCGTCGCATACAGCGTTTCAATGCGCAGCACGTCGTCATGCACGACGTCGCTGCCGTCGCTCCAACGCGCACGGCGTGTCTCGCCGATGATGTTGCCGGCCGCGTCGAATTCGAAGCCCACTTCCTCGCTTTCGTACGCTACCCCTGCCTCAAGGCGCGCGCTGCGGCGCAGCCGCTCGACCGCGATGTGCGCCGGGGCGTCCGCGGGTGTGCCGGCCACCGGAACCGCATCCCACTCGGATTCGTCACGCTGCAGCACCCTGCGCGTCACCGGAGCTAGCGTTTCGGTGCGATGGGGCTGGCCGCGACCGGCGATGAACGCGGGGTCGCTCGCGGTGGTCTGGCGCGTGTGGTAGTGCATGCGCTGCACCAGCGGCGCTTCCTGTGGACCGTTGGTTCGTGTGGACTCGACTTCGGCGAAGCCGAGGTACTCGCGCGCGCGGCCGTCAAAGTGGCCGTCGTGGTAGCGGAACTCGCTGACTGAGCTAGCGCCCGTCACCTGATCCTGCATCGCCAGACGCCGCACCACCGGTACGACGAATGGCAGGTAGCCGCTCCAGCGCCGCCCCTCGGCCAGGTCGCGTGTGCGCTCGAAGGCCGAGCTGCTGTAGTCGACGGTGGTCACGAGCCCGGCATGGTTGTCGATGTGTGCCAGCAGGTTCGGCTTCACGCCGTCGAGCAGGTCGAGGTACCAATAGGTCGGTCCCGCACCGTAGCCGGCTGGTGACGTGAACAGCAGCCCGGCGGTACCCGACCCCGTCATGTCGGCGAACAGAAAGCGCTCTGTGCCGGCACGCGGCGTGCGCGCCAGCACGATTGGATCGGTGAAGCCTTCGCCACCGCGGTTCAGGTACAGGCGGATCTCACTCGTGCCGATGATCACCAGATCAGCAGCGCCGTCGCCGTTGATGTCGGTCACGAACACGTCGTCCTCGGCCTTCGGCGTTCCGAAGTCTGGCGTATTCGCCATGCGCCGTTCGGCGCCCCAGGTGCCGTTGCCAAGATAGGGCCAGTAGACGATCTGGCGCGAGTGCAGCAGCACCACATCCGCCAGGCCGTCGCCGTTCATGTCTGCCAGCCGCAGCCGGCGATCGAGCCCGATGAACTTCGGCAGACCGCTGGCCGCCAGCACCGCAGGGCCCTCCCAGCGCGAGTCGCCCTTGTTGAAGAATGCGAGCGGCTCGCCGTTTCGAAACGTTAACAGGTCGCAGACGCGGTCGCCGTCCAGGTCAACCAGGTGACTGTGGTCTTCGGCGAGGTCGAAGCTTGGTGCCAGTGCGACCGTGCGCTTGCGGGTGAATCCCTGCTGCGGCACGTTCGGGTAGTAGCCGCCGCCGTGAGCAAGGCCGACCACTAGGTCGGCGTTGCCTCGCCCTTGCATGTCGGCGAAGCGCACGCCTCCGTCGGACAGTGCGATGCCGGCCGGCAATTGCCGAAGCGGCTGCGGCGGGCCGAAGCGGAGCCCGCCGCGGTTCTCCCAATAAGTGCCGCCGTTGGCGTCGAGCCGGAAGATGCCGGGCAGTGCGGTGCCGGCCAGGTCGACCAGGGTCACATCGTCCGACAGGCCAGGCGGCGGCGACACGCTGGCGGTGAAGCGCCGGATGTGTCGCGCGTGTGGGCTAAAGTCCGTGTAGCCGAACTCCAAAGGCGGCATAGCGGCGGGCTGCCAGTCGGCGCCGTCGTGTCGCCAGCCGGTCAGTTGCAACTGGCGCAGCAGCGACGTGCCGGTGAACGGCGCGCTGTCATAGGCGAAGTCGATGCTGCGGATCAGCGTGTGCGGCGCGAGCCGCGCGTGATGCAACTCGATGCGCCGGCAGCGTCGCGTCGTGCGCAGCTCGAAGCCGGCATCGAACTGCGACCACGGGTCGGGCCGCTCTTCGTACTCGAATTCGAGGCGGAAGACGCTCCAGCGGATGGTCTGCACGTGACGCTGGGGGCCATCGGCGACGTACTCGATGGCGATTTCGCGGCCGCCGGGAAAGCGCATGCGATCCAGCAGCCAGCGCTGCGCCTGCGGAACACCGCCGATGAGCGATTCGACGCGCGAGGCGGCATCGCTGCCGAAACGCAGTTCGACAAGCGTCAACGTACGGCTGGTCCATAGGCTGCCGTCGAAGGCGAAACGCTGCAACTGCTGCGCAACCTGCGGCACCCAGTCGCCAGCGTCGGTGGCTACCAGCGGCATCGCACCGCCCAGCGTGTACTCGGGCGCGGCCTCGGCGCGGAAGGCACTCGGGCGCTTGCGCTCGATGAACGGCAGCGACAGCGACCAGCCGAGGCCGAAGGGGCCGTTGCCGGCCGCCGTGTCGTATTGCAGTTCCAGCTGGGGCGCCATCCCGCCGGGCCCGGCTGGCAGCTCGACTGGCACCTTGTAGCTGCCGCCACCCATCGCCAGGTTCGGCTGGAAGACATCGCCGAGCGAGCGCACCGCCGCCGCACCGCCGAACCGCGAACGGCTGCCCTCGCCGACGCCGTTTTGCTTGGCCGTCATCGTGTGCCCTCCGCCATCACACCAAGGTGCCGTCGGGGCGATAACTGAAGGCGTAGCTGTAGGACAGCTGCACGTCGGCCACCGCGCCAGCGTCCACACCGTCGGCCAGCGCCACGCGCCAGGTGTTGAGCGGAGACACGTTCAACCAGGCGGCGAACGGTGCCATCGTCACCGGATCGCAGGCCACCGTGCCGCTCGCATCGGTCGTCACCGCTACCGAGATGTTGTCGGACAGGCGCGTGACGACGAGGCCGAGGTTGGCGACACTTTGGCCTGGAGTTGCCACCAGCCGCACGCCCATCGCACGCAGCGTCGGGCTCACGTGGTTGTAGGTGAAGAAGGCCGTCGATACGGCGAAGTCCACGCTGCGCTCCGCGTCGAGCCGGAAGTATTCGTCGGGGTAGTGGAAGCGGGCCGACAACACCGTCGAGCGCCCGCCGGTGGTTGGATAGAACGCTTTCACGTGCGCAGCCAACGAGTCGCTATGGTCGGCATCGAGATAAACAACGAACTTGACGTCGCTGATGGCCTGGTAGTCGAGGTTGTTGCCCGAGCGCGGCAGCTCGATCGTCCACTCGCATTGCGGCGCGCAGTTCTCGAACAGCGCGAGCAGTTCTTCCGAGGGCTGGAACACCGCGATGTCGCGGCGGAACTGGTAGCTCGACAGCACCATGCGATCGACCGGCATCACGCGGATGTGCTTGGTCCACGCGCCACCGATGAAACGCCAGTCGGCGCAGACGCCGTTGTTGGTGAGGAAGCCCGAAGCGCCCTCGAGCGGCACCAGGCCTTCTACGAAAACCTCGATGCGCTTGATCTTGCGCCGGAAGGTGCCGGGGTAGCGACGGTCGAACAGTTCGAGGTCCGTGCGGAAAGGCAGCAGGCCGGTCTCGATAAAGGTGGCGAAACCGCTTGGAAACTCCTCGCGCAACGAGATCGCGAGCCGCACCGGGTTCTGTTTTTGCGCATGCAGCAGGTAGTCGCTAGTGAACGAGATGATGTCGCGCTTGAGATGGTCACCGCCGAGCAGTCCTTCCGGGCCGCCGAGTGCGTAGTCGGTGCGGATGCGGTTGAGGCGCCGGTCGAATTCGAGGTCGTAAGCGCGCTCCATCACGAGCGCAGCGTAGATGCCTGCGTCGAGGTAGCTGCGCGACAGCTCCTGCAACTGGGCGGCGAGTTGAAACCACAAGTCTTCGTCGAACATGCGGTCGTCGGCGTACTCGAGCATCTCCTGCGCGCCTTCGAGCCGCACCTGTGCCAGCAACACGCTGAGCTGCTGTACCTCAAAGCGCACCTCGGCCTGCTGTTCGCGCACCTGCGTCATCGCCACCTCAGCCGCTGCCTCGGCGCGCTGGCGCTCGATGCGATTGCGCTGCATCTCCCAGTCCAACCACTCGCGTTTCTCACCGACGGTGTCAAAGAACTCCTCGACCGTGCCTTCGTAGTCGTGCCTTGCGCCGTCGTAGCGCACGCCGGTGTACCGGATGTCCTGGTCGTTTGCGGCCTGACCGGCCCACGACAGTGAGGCGTTCATCGAGGTCAGCTCGCGGCCCGACGTGTCCCACTCGGCCAGCGCGTCGTCGGCGTTGTCGCGGCGCAGTTCGGCGTACTCGCGTGTCCGGCGCGCGGCTTCGATCTCGAGCGCCGCGTCCTCGAGCTTCTTGTTCTCGATCGCCGCCGCAGCCTGGTTCACGTCGACCGCGCTTTGCAGTTGCAGGTGGTCCATCTTCTGGTTTTCGGCCGTCGAGCGGTAGCTGACGAATGTGCGCTCGGCCTCGATGGCGCTGTCTGCCAAGTAAGTGGCCACCGACTGCAGGTACTTGAAGCGAAGGACCGGTGCCTCGTCGGGACCGATGCCGTAGAAGTTGAAGCCCTGCGCCAGATAGCGAAGGCGCATCGCGGCCTGGGTGATCGTCGCTGTCATGCGCGGGTTGGTCGGCGCATGCGGCTGGCCGGCTAGCTGCTTCAGCACTTCGAGCGCGTCGTTGTGCACCGAAGCGAACTTGCCCTGGTACAACTCGCCGTTGGGCAGCGTTCGGTTGGTCAGTAGGATCGCCTCGTACTTCTGCCTCGCCGGCACGCCCTGGCCACGCCGAAACAGCGAGTTGCCCCATTGAAGGTAGGCCTCGGCCATCTTGAGCCAGAGGTAACGTGCCTCAATGCCCAGGTTGAGGAACGGGTAAGGCAGCACGGCCCGGTACTCTGCAAGTCCGCGCTCGTACTGCCCCATCGCTACATAGCAGTCGCCGATGGCCACCGGCAGCACGAAGAAGTAGAGGTGAACGAAGTAGGCGACAAAGTTGACCTCGACCACTTCGTAGAAGTTGAGCTCCTCGAGCGTGGTGGCCGTGACACGCGGCTTGTAGATCGACTCGGTCAGCTCGTTCTCGAAAGTGCTCGACGCGAGAGACAGCGTCTTCGTGCCGCTTGGCGAAAACAGGCCGATGCGGGTGGCCATCGACGCTGTCGAAACGGCCGCCGGATCGAGGACGACGTTCGGCTGCTGCCAGACCGACCCGTTGCGCACGAGCGGCGCGCCGCCAGGGCTTGCGCCGGTCTGCAACAGGCTGCGGTTGCGCTGCACGACCTTGACGGCATCGTTGTCGCCGACCCGGGCATAGAGCTGCTCGGCCCGCTCCAACGACTGCTGCGCTGAGCGCAGCGCTGCCGGGCGCTCCTGCGCGCTGACGAAGGTGGTCAGCATCGCGGCGGACTCATTGGCGAGCTCGGCGGCCAGTTGCAGCTTGCCATCGGCTTCGGCTTGCTGCCCGGCCAGTGCGTACTGCTTGGCTGCGGCGTCGAACTTCTGGTCTTTCACCGCCGCGCGGGCTTGATCGCGGCTGTGCAGGCCCGCGGCCAGCCCTCCGTCCCGCAGCTCGACGCCGACCTTCGACCAACGTGCGAACACCGGGTCCGGCCGGTTCTCGCCGGATTTGATCAGCCGCTCGTCGCTCAAGGCAAAGTGGATCGCCGGTCCGGCCAGCGGCTTGGCCGCCACCATGCGGCGGGACATCTCGGTGATGCGTGCCGAACTGACCTTGTTCCAGTCGAAGTCGAGCAGGTGCCCGATGCCCGGTACCCGTGGCATCTCCGGGTGGCTTTGCTCGAGGATCTTGTGTCGCAGCGCCAGGTAGTTCTGCAGCGCGATCAAATATTCGCGGTGGAAAAAGTTGAGGTTGGCCTCGGACAGCAGGTCGCGATAGTCCCGTTCGGTCGCGCTAGCGGGATCGGCAACCGCCATGCGCGGGGTCGAACCTGCCCGCTCGGTGATCCGTGGGTACAGCTTGCGGATCGAGACGAAATTTTCGAGGTGCAGCGCCATGGCGACTCCTTGTCCGCGGGCGGCCGGTTCGTCGAGTGCACCCGCATCGTTTCGGAGGATTATCGACCGAAACCAGCCCTTAGGAATCGAGCAGAAATAACTTGAACAATCAAGGTATTTACGCTATCTTCTGGTCATGGGTGACATGACCACCATAGAAGCCAAATATCAAGCGCTATCGAGTCGCTTGGACGAGGCTGCGTTGCGTACGTGGGCGGCGACTGAGGCGCGTAGCCTTGGGCGCGGCGGGGTGAGTACGGTGGCCAAAGCTATTGGCATGTCGAGAACAACGATTCACGCCGGGCTCTCTGAGCTCAAAGCTGCGGCACCGGCTCTGGCGCCAATGCGTAAAACGCACACTCGCCCCCGCGTTCGAGCCGCAGGCGGGGGGCGCAAGAAGTTGGCCGACAAAGACGCCAGCTTGCTCAGTGAGCTTGACACCCTGGTCGAGCCCACCTCGCGCGGCGACCCGATGTCGCCCTTGCGCTGGACCTGCAAGAGCACGCACCGCCTAGCGGTCGAGCTCAAGGCAAAAGGCCATGAAGTCAGCCAGCGAACGATCTGCGATCTGCTCAGCCAGATGCACTTCAGTCTGCAATCGACACGCAAGACGCGAGAAGGCGGCAAGCATGAGGATCGCAATGCGCAGTTCTTCCACATCGCCAAAACGGTGGCCTACTACCAGGCGGCGGGTGACCCGGTCATCTCGGTCGATACCAAGAAGAAAGAGTTGATCGGCGAGTTCAAAAATGCGGGCCGGGAATGGCAACCCGCTGGAGCGCCCGAGCAAGTCAGGGTGTATGACTTCATTGACCCTGAACTGGGCAAGGTAGCGCCCTATGGTGTCTATGACCTGACGAACAACAACGGCTGGGTGAACGTTGGCATTGATCACGACACCGCCGAGTTTGCCGTGCAGAGCATCCGGCGCTGGTGGCTTGAGATGGGGCAAGCCGTTTATCCGAAAACACGCCGCTTGCTCATTACCGCTGATTGCGGTGGCAGCAATGGTTACCGGGTGCGCCTGTGGCGCAGAGAGTTGCAGAGGTTGGCCGACGAGCAGCAGCTATCAATCCAGGTCTGTCACTTCCCGCCAGGCACCAGCAAATGGAACAAGATCGAACATCGCATGTTCTGCCACATCACCGCCAACTGGCGAGGCCAGCCGCTGATCAGTCGGGAGGTCGTGGTCAATTTGATCGGCAGCACAACCACCACCCAAGGACTGCATATCAAGGCCGTCCTTGATGAAAACACTTACGCGCCGGGCATCAAGGTTTCAGATGAAGAACTCGCAACGCTGGTGATTGAACGCGATGAGTTTCACGGCGAATGGAACTACCGATTGCGACCGCGTGATCAGCATGTCTAAATGCAATTGTTCAAATTATTTTTGCTCAACTACTAAAGGCAAGAACAGCGCGCAGCGCCGCCAGGCGCGAAGGGCGTCAGGGATGAAAGCCCGCTAGGGTCGGGCGAATCAATGCGCAGCACGCCAGCCGGGGAGGGATTACCCGCTCGAAGGGACGGCTTTCAAGCCGGTTTTGTAGCGAAGCGAAAAACGTGGACATCCCAGCCGCTGGTGAAGCTTTACCTCTTGCGCGGCGCGAGGGGGCTGGCCCCTTGCTAGTGCGAAAGGCCGAAGGCGAAGCCTTGGGCCGAAAGCGGTCGTAATGTGGCCTTGGGCGAAGCCGGAAGCCACCTTTCAGCGCAGCTGCTGATATTGGTTTTTGCGAAAGGGATCGTGACCGAACGCTGGGGCTCAAAGGCCCGGTGCGCAAAGCGCATATAGCCCGATCCGGACAGCAGATTCGCCCGAATTTATCCCTGGCATTCAGGGAAACAACTTTGCCCACTGGCCTGGAATGCCATCGGCGTCATAGCGGTTCCCGCTCAGGCTACGGCGGCGAAGCGCTTGCAGGCATGCTCGTAATACCGTGTTTCCATCTCGATGCTGAGGTAGCGTCTGCCGGTGAAGGCAGTAGCGACTGTCCATACAACGGCTTATCCAAGTTTCTGCATTATTGGTTTTCAGAATTGAACGTACGCCTGAACCACAGTCGAAGTCTAAAGAGTATGCTAACGCCTCAAACTTCTGAATTGAAAAAAAGGACGGAGATAGATATGAAGCATTTCAGGCGCTGGGGGATGCTGTCTGTAGTAAGTTTTATTTTGCTCACTGGGTGCGCCACTGCGCGCGACTACGATTCGTACCCCACGGGAAAGCTTGAAGGCAAGCTGACCGTTCAATGGCTGGAGCCTGACAAATTTCTGTTTTTGCCTAACCCGGACCATCCGCTTAAGTTCACTAGAAGCAGCGGAGTTGCTATTCAACCTGAACGCATGCTTACAGATGGCGGATCAATTCCTCGCCCTCTTTGGATTCTTCGAAACTACTCTCCGTGGGGCTATGCGCCGGCCTTTATTGTTCATGACTGGCTCTTTGAGATGAAGCACTGCAAGCTACCAGGATACCAGGGCTTCACGAACGCGGACGCTGCTGATGTCATGGCCGAAGTTATGAAGACTTTGATGGCGTCGGGTCGTGTTGCAGTAGACAAGGCTACCGTTCATTCAATGCATTTGGCAGTCAGTTCGCCCATAGCCGCGCGCCGATGGGATGAAGGAAGCTGCACTCCACCGCCAGCGGGCCTCACAGCCAAGAAGCCAATAGCCGAGTACGAACTCGACTTTGGAAAATAGGATGTCCACTCTTCTTAAAGTCGGTGTCCTTTCAGCGGCAGTGGTCCTGTTCCAACCATCCTTGCTCCCGGCGCAGGACTCCTCGGCGATCCGGCAAGACAGTAACAGCACTTCAAGCTATCGATACGCCTCAGACGTTGCAGGATCCGCTTACGAGTGGCTTGAGCGCGAGCAGAAAGGTGCTTATGGTGATTCACGCCGGCCCCCAGATCTCGCCCAGCTTCGCGCAATCGTCAAATCACTTCCACAGCGTGACGGCTGGGAGCCGGCGGATCAGATACTTGATGCGGTTGGCATTGACAAAGTAGTACTCCCTACTCGATACGAGGACATTGGCGGCTACCTCTTAATGCAGAATTTGTCTGACTCAGTTCGAAAGGCAATGTCTTCAAAAAGCTCTGGCACGTTGCCACCGCGAATACTCTGGGGAACACTTCCCCATGGGGAGGTAAACGCTGCGTCACAAAGAATCAACGACGAGCACTTGGTAATACTCAATCATGGAGTGTTCACTTTCTTATACGCAGCGCTAGTTAGCGTCTCCCGTACTATCAGCCTGGATACCGTTGGCTCTCAAGTGCGTCTTCGCTTTTCCGAGGAAACATTTGCCGAGCGATTTGCCAACAATCCAAGGCAAAAGGTTACTCATGCGCTCATTCTTCAATCCTTCGCTGATCAATCACGTCCGCCGGACTTTCCGTTTGCATCATTAACTGAAGCGCCGATTCTCATCCGACAACTAAACGCAATCGAACGGTTCATCGTCGGTCATGAGTATGCTCATATCGAGGCAGGAGACACAGCTCGGGGAAGCAGAACACTGAATGTGTCCACAAATTCCAGCGGATGGCATCCCGTAGCGTCGATGGGCCGAGACTGGAAGCAGGAACTTCGTGCCGACTCCCGGGGGTTGGAACTGGGTCAACTCGCCCGCACAGCAGACGAGTCAGGGAACCAAAAAGCACCAATCGAGCTCTTCGACCACATAGCGGCATATGCACCTTTGCTCTATCTGGCGCTAGCCGATGGGCAAGAGGACCTCAAGTTCTGCATGGCTAGCGGGGAAGGAGGCTACCGAACTCTGGCGCCGGAGCAAGCCGTAAGCGTTGTTGCTGCAGCAAGAGAAATTCGTGACTCCGCCGAGACTCTCAACCCCGATGAGGCAACGCGCAGAATTCTAGGCTGCAGAATGCAATCTCATCCGCCCGCATGGGTTCGCTTGGCCCTAATGGAACAAACCATAGATCGAAGCGTCCAACGCGGGCCGCACCGACCGCCAGTTACCGTTGAATTCAGCAAAGCGCTGATTAGAAACGCCATTAGCGCCTATGATCAAGTCCGCCCAGCACTGCGGCGTGCGCATGAGCAAGCTGGACGCATTGAGCAACGATAATGCAACGCCTAACCCTAACCCTAACCCTGCGTTAGGATATTTGAATGGTCACAACCCGCCGATCGAGCGCAGGTACCAACAGCTGTAGAGCAAGTTGATTGACTTCTTTCAGTCTGACGCCGACTGTTGCTTATTTCCACTAAATCAAAATCCGCTCGACCTCATCGTGCGACACCTGGTCGTTGCGCCGGTCATAAAGCCCGGTGGTGCGCGCGCTTTCATAGTTGGCCATCTGCTGCGCGATTTCCAGCTTGCCGCCGTTGCGCAGGTATTCGGTGATGCCGGTGGCGCGGAAGGTGTGGCAGCCGATTTTGGTCTTGATACCGGCCCTCTCGGCCCGCCGCCCGATCATGCGCCAGACATCGGACTGGCTCATGGGCCGGTCTGAGAGCGTTGCGCTGCGCCCGGTTGCTGCGCAAAACAGATACGCTTTCCCGCCTGATGCTGCCGCCAGCAGATAGGCGTGCAGGTACTCCTCCAGATTGTGGTGGCACGGCATTTCATGCTGCTTGCCGCCTTTTTCCTGTAGCCGTATCCAGGTGCGCCGTCCCTGGACATAGACATCGTCCACCTGCATCTTCATGACCGCGCCCACGCGCGCGAAGGTGTAAACCATCAGGCCGATCAGCGCCCGGTCGCGCAGGCCTGTAATGGTGGAAGTGTCGATCGCATCGATCAGCGTTCTCGCCTCTTCGGCAGCGAGCACCGGCGTCTTACCTTTTTTCGCCGAGTGCTTCGGTCCCCGCACCGACGCGGCTGGGTTGACAGGGATGATCTGGCCGACCACCAGCCAGTCAAAGAGAACGCGCAGCGCCGCCAGTTGCAGCTTGACCGAGGGCGCTGTCATCTGCAATTGCAGCGTCTCGATGTAGGCGGCAACGTGCACGGGTTCCACGACCTGCAGATCGTCCAGGCTGTAGTCGGCGCACCAGCTGGCGAAGCGGCAGGAAGCGCGGGCATAGGCCCGGCGGGTGTTGGGGTTGCGGATCTGCGCGGTAAAGAATTCGAGCGTGCGTTTGGCCGTTTTGGCGTCGGGCGTGAAAAGCGCCGGCAGGGTGGCCAGCGGACTGGACTGGATTTTGATGATGGCCTGGGACATTTTGGTGGTTTCAGGGCTACCGGACTACTGACATTTTTTGATGTCTACGCTTACAACAGCTAATACCAATCCCGACAAAGAAAGAACCAAAGCCAGGCATCGGAGTCTGAACAGACTTGGCTCTTGATGGAGGTTGCAAAAATGTTATCTCAGCACATCATTGATCAGCTCCAGCCCTATGATTTCGACCGGCTGGCCCGCAAGGAACCCGATGGACGCCGGCGGCTGCGATTGAATAGCGCTGGCGCACCTCAAGGACGGCAAGAGCTATATCGAAGTGGCCGCTGCATTGCGCGTAACCCGCCATGCCGTCATGCGCTGGGTGCAATGGTTTAGCGCTGGCGGCGTGGCCCGTCTGGCCGGTATGGCGCACGACTGGAGTACGCAGCGCCTTGCCAAAGCACAGGAAGAGGCATTTCGCCAGGCGGTCGAGCAACTCCAGCGCGAACGCAGCGGCGGGCGGGTGCGGGGCAAAGACATCCAAGAGTTACTGGCCCGGCAGTTTGGCGTGGCCTACAGCCTGAACGGTGTGTATGACTTGATTGAGGCGTTTGGGCATGGTGTGGATTTCAGCGCGCGCCCTCAGTCCCTACGCCGATCCGGTGGCACAAGCCGAATTCAAAAAAAACTTCGTCCAGGAAGTCGCGGCAACGCTGCCGCCAGACATT
>JAQGNA010000339.1 GCA_028292075.1 Rhodoferax sp.
ATCGAAGGGGACCCGGTGCTGGCGTCACACGGCGCTGCGTATTGAAGAGCGCGGCGTTGGCCGGGCCGGTGAAGGGAAAACGATGAAGGGAAAGCGGTGCAGATGCTCCGCTGCTTGATGCCGTTGGAGCCCATCAAGGGGCGACGGCATGCGGCTTTTTGGTGAGGCCCGGGTTCACTGGCCGCGCTGGCTTGCAGTGATTCCGCCAGGGCCTTCCGGGCAGACCTGACTGGTCCCTTCGACAGGAATCGAACCTGTATCTAGCACTTAGGAGGCACTCGTTCTGTCCATTGAACTACGAAGGGAAGCGGGATTGTAAGGGCCGCCGCGGCCCGGTTCGGAGCTCAGTCGTAGCGCAGGGTGAAGATCAGGTCGACCGCGCTTTCCTGGCCGCTCTGGCCCCGCAGGGTGAAGCGTTGCGAGAGGTCGTAGAACACGAACAACGTGCCCATGGCGCCGGAGAGGCTGGCCTCGTACGCCACGTAGAAGTTGCGCGACAGCCGCTTGCCGAGGGTGACGGCGCTGGTCTTGCTCGTCGTCGTGCCGTCGCTGTTGGCGCTGCCGCCGAGCGACAGTTCGTCGAGGCCGAAGCGGCTGGCGATGCCGCCGCCGCTCTTGCTGCCGCCGATCAGCGCGACCGCCGCCTGCTGCAGCATGGCGGCTTCCGCGCCGCCCGAGGCGGAGGAGCGGCCGAGCAACAGCCAGGCCAGCTTCTCGCTGTCGGCCAGGTCAGGCGAGGCGTAGAGCCGCACGGTCGGCGCCAGCGCCGTGCCGGTGATCTGCACACCGACCCGTTGCGTCAGGTTCGGCCGGATCGCCAGCACGTCGAGCGAAGGGTTGTCGTAGGGGCCGGTGAAGCGCAGCACGCCCTGCTCGATGGTGAGCCACTGGCCATAGGCCCGGTACTCGCCGTCGACCGTGTTGATCGTCCCCAGCAGGCGCGGCGTCTTGCCGTCGCCGGTGAGCTGCAGCTTGCCGGCGAGCTTGGTGTCGATGCCCAGGCCGGTCAGCCGGAAGTCGTTGCCGAGGTCGAGCTGCACATTGAGCTGCAGCTTGATGGGCTGGGCGGCTGGCAACGCGGGCCCGGCGGCCTGATTCGGCAAGACCGGCTTGCGCACGAACACGTCGTCGCCGAGTTGCGGCGCGCTTTCTTCGGGCAGCATGATGCGGGCCTGGTCGACCTTCAGCTGGCCGTCGAGGTTCATCTGTGCGTTCGCCAGGCGCGCCTTGAGGTTGCCCGACACCGTGACGCGGCGGTCAGGCTGGGTGGTGACCCGCAAGGCCTGCGCCACGGCGTCGATGGTCATGCCGGGTTTGCCGTCGACCCAGGCCACCTCGCCCTGCGCGGTGACGCTGCCGCCGCCCGCGCCCTTGAGCGTGAAGGCCTCGATGCGCATGCGGTTGCCCTGCAGCCGGGCCATGAGCGTGCCGTCCGACAAGGCAATGCCGTTGACCACCGACCTCAGCGCCAGCCCGCGGGCCTGCAGCGTGCCGTCGAGCTGTGGCGCGGCGCGGGTGCCGGCCAGCGTGGCCTGGGCCTCCAGCGTGCCGGCCACACGCCAGCCTGGCGGCGCCAGCACCGACCAGGTGCTGATGCGCGGCAAGCTGGCCTTGAGCTGGCCTTCGAGCGGTGCCTGCGCCGGCCACGACCACTGGCCGTTTTGTTGCGTGAGCCGGGTGGCGATGCGGGCATCGGCCTGGCCGGCCTGGGCGCTGTCCCAACGCAGGCTCGCCGTCACGGCCGGGCCGTCGCTCGCCAGGCTCAACCGGGCTTCGCGCACGCCCGCCGCCACCCGCGTGCCGCTGGGGGCGCGCGTCTCGGTGCCGGCGACGGTGGCCACCGTGTCCTCTGCCAGCAGCGTGATGTCGCCGCTGCGGCGCTGCAGATTGGCCCGCACGCGGAGCTGTTCGGCCAGGGCCAAGTCCCAGTTGCCGTCGAAAACCAGATCGCTGCTGACGCCCGATTCAACGAGGCGCGTGCCGGCGAGCGCCTCGGCCCAGGCCAGCGGCAGGCCTTCGAGCCTGCCCGCGCTGCGAAGCTGGCCCGGCGCGCCGCTGACCGGTTGCCAGGCGATCTGCACTTGCTTGCCTTCCGGGCGCGCGCCGACACCGGCCACGCTGTCGGGCGCGGTCAGCACGGCCTGCCCGGCAGCCAGCTCCCAGCGGCCGTTGGCCCAGCGGCCGGCCACCGGCTTCTGCATGACCAGTTGCCAGGCACCGGCACGCTTTTGCGGTTCCTCGAGCCGCAGCCTCAGCGCGGCCAGCGTGCCTTGCCAGCCCTGCGCCGTTTGCCCGCCATTCGCTTCGATGCGAAGGCCGAGCTTCTGCTGGGCCGTGGCCGCATTGGCGTCCAGCTGCAGCCGCGCCGCACTGAGTCGGCCCGTCAGCGTGGCCTGGGTGTCGGTGAGCCGGATGGCCTCCGCCGGCGCCTGGCCAGGCAGACGCACTTCGAGGGCGGGCGTCTGCAGCTTTGCGTCGAGGGCGGGGTCGCGCCAGCCGCCGTTCCAGCTGCCCTGCAGGCCGGCCTTTCCGTTCAGTGCCATGCCGTCGAGCGCGGCCGGCAGCCCGGGCAGTTGCTGAAGCCAGCGCAGCGCCGGACCGGCATCGGTCAATGCGATGTCGAACCGGCCGCCGCCTTGCCGGGCGGCCAGGCTGCCCTCGGTCTGCAGTTGAAGACCTGGCGCGGCGAGCGACAACTTGCCGCTGCCCGATTCGCGGGCCATGTCGGCCTGCCCGCTGGCGTTCAGCTCGGCATTCTGGGCCAGCACCTGCAGGGCCTCCAGTTGCAGCGTCTGGCCGGCCCAACGGCCGCGCGCACTGGCCCGGTCGATGCGCAGGCCGGCCACCTGGGCACTGCCCGAGGCGGCCGACTGCAGGTCGGCCTGGAAGTCGATCCCCGCCTGCCCATTGGCCACACGGCTCTTGGCCGTGGCTTCGCCGTTCAACCGTGCCGCCGCCATCTTGCCGTGCAGGGCCGCCGGGTTGATTTCGCGCAGCTGCAGTTTGGTGTCCCATGCGGCGTCGGCGCCAGGGCTGAACTGCCCCGTGCCGTCGATCTGGCCCTGTGGCTTGCCGCGCGCGTCGGCCAGCGTGATGCGCAGGCCTTCGACGCGGGCGATGCCGTCCTGCCAGCTGCCACGGCCGCGCAGGTGCGACAGCGGCAGCTGCTGCTTGTCCCACGGCCCCGGAAGCTGGTTGGCCACATTGGCGTCGGCGCGCCATGCCTGCGCGGTTGCGCCAGCCACCGGCTCGGCCTGCAGGCTGCCATTGAGGCGCGTGCGGGGCGCCTGCGGCCAGAACGCCGCCAGATCGAGCTGGCTGAATTCGACGTCGGCTTGCGGCACCGGCTGCGGCGACCAGGGTTCGAGGTGGGCCGCCACGTTGGCGGTGGGCAGCAGGGGAGCGGTGCCACCCGGGCCAGCGGCAACTGCCGCGCCGGCCACCGCACGCGAGGTCAGCTGGGCCGTGAGCGCCAGCCGCGTGAGTGGGCCATGCAGGTCGGCACGCGCGTTCAGGTCGACCTTCTGCGAGGCGCCCGGCACGGCGGTCTGCAGCGCCAGGCGCAGCTGCGCGTCGAGCGTGAGCGGCGCCTGGTCGGTCAGCACGGCCTCCCCCTGGTAGTGCCCGTACTGCCCGTCATGCCCGTCGGCAAGGTCGAGGTTTTGCAGCTTGAGCTGGTGACGGCTGCGGTCGTACTGGTAGCTCGCGCGCAGTTGCGTGGCGGTGACGGGCGTCGCACCGGCCCATTCGAGGCGGTCGATCTGCAGCGATTTGATGTCGATCTGCACCGGCAGCGTCAGGTCAGCAGGTGGTGACGGCGGCGGCGCGGCGGGGTCTGGCGGGCGCTGGTCGGCAATGCGCAGCGTGGCCACATGCACTTCGTCGAGCTTCAGCCAGCGGTCGAACACGGCCAGCGCCTGCCAGCGCAGGGTGACGTCCGTCGCGTCCACCGTGAGGCCGTCGCGTTGCCACTGGAGCCGGCCGATGCGGCCGCCCGCGCGCACCGAGCCGCTCACGTCTTCGGCCTTGAGCGCATTGCGCGTGGCGTCGAAGTTGCCGGCCCAGCGCAGCACGGTGGCCAGCGAGGTGTCGCTCCCCGTCCACCACCAGAGACCGGCGCCCGCCGCGCCGAGCAGCACCAGCAGCACGCCGAGCGTGCCAAGCATCCAGTTGCGAGTGCGGACCTTCATCAGAACGTGAACCCCACGGCAATGTGGAGGCGAAAGGCCTTGGCCTGAACGCCGTAGGCCAGGTCGGCCTGGAACGGGCCGATGGGGCTGCGCCAGCGGGCACCCACGCCCACGCCGGTCGAAGCGCTCAGCTTGCCCACCTGGTCGGCCACGGCGCCGGTGTCGACGAACACGGCGCTCTCCCAGTCAGTGGGGCGGCCGTCCTTGTAGATGGGGCGCTGCCATTCGGCACTGCCCACGGCCAGGTAGCGGCCGGCCTGGACGATGCCGGTGCTGGTCTCCACGCCGATGCTGCGGTAGGTGTAGCCGCGCACCGTGGCGTCGCCACCGGTGAGAAACAGCTGGGTGGCCGGAATCGGCGCTTCGGCATTGGCCAGCACGGCACCGGCCTGCGCCCGCAGTGCCAGCCGACCGGTGCGTTCGCCGAACCGGTCGAGTGGCACATACGCCTGGCCGCGGACCAGCGTGCGGAAGAACGGCTTGCGTTCGCTGCCGAGCGTGAGCCCAGGCCCGAGTTCGACCCCCAGGCCCCAGCCGCTGGTGGGAAACAGCACGTTGTCGAAGTTGCGCTGCGTCCAGGCCCAGGCCAGGCTGATGGCGTTGCCCGAGCCCGAGTCGACCGTCACGTCGCCACCTCGCACCTGGGCGCGGTCCAGTTGCAGGTAGACGCTGCGGTCCAGGCGTTCGCTCGTCTGCAGGCGCCCGAACCGGAGTTGCTGGCTGGTGGTGGTGAGCGGGTCGTCCTTCTCGTGCTGCAGCTTTCCCCCGACGACCCATCGCCAGTAGCTGCTGTCGGGCTGCGACATCAGTTCGGTGCCGATGTACTGGTTCTTCTGATCGACCTGCAACTTGGAGACCGCGCGCCAGTCGATCAGCGGCACCAGGTTGTGCGTGTGCTCGACGGAAAAGCGGGCACCGCTGTCGGTGGTGACGCCCACGCCCAGCACCAGCTTCTGCAGCTTGGCCTCGCGCAGCTGGGTCTGCACGGGTGCGGCCTTGGGGTCGGAATCCGGGTCGACCAGCAGGAAGGCGGAGTCGAAGAAGCCGCTGTCCGAGAGCCGCTGTTGCGCGCGCTGAAGTTCGTCGCGGTCGTACGCCGCACCCGGCTTCAGGCGGGCGAAGCGCTCGACCAGGGTGGGGCTGTAATGCGACAGGCCGCTGATCTCGAGCGGGCCCAGCAGGTAGACCGGCCCGGAGTCGAGGGTGACACCGAGTGCCGCCTCGTGTTTTTCGGGGTCGATGTCGGCCCGGCTGCCGGCGATGCGGCCCGCCAGGTAGCGCTTGGCGGTGAGTTCACGCACGGCGCTGGTTTTCGCGTCGCTCCAGTCCGCCTGGGTGAAACGGCGGCCGGCGTTGAGCCGCCAGTTTTTCTGCAGGGCGGCGCGCTGGGCGATGACGTCGGGCGAGGCATTGTTGGCCATGTCGCCCGTCACATCGAGTTGCACTTGCGCCACCTGCGTCGGCAGTCCCGGCGACACGGTCATGCGGATTTGCGGCACCTTTGCCGCCACCGGTTCCGCCGATGAGGCGGCCGTGGCCGGCAACGGCACCGAGGCGGTGTCGGCAGCGGGTGACATGCTTGCCGTGCCGTCGCGTTCGATGCGGATCTCCGGCGAAAAATAGCCCAGGGTGGCAATCAGTTCGCGGGCATTGGCTTCTGCCATGACCAGCAGGCGGGCGAGTTCGGCCTCGTTCAAATCGGGTACGGCCCGGTAACGCTGGAGGTCGAGGTGTTTCTCGAGCAGTTCGCGAATCTCGTCGGGTGCGTCCACCGCGAGGTCGAAGGCGGGCGGCGTCGCGGCCTCGGTCCGCTGGCGACGTTCGGAACTGTCGGGGTCGGTACGGCCAGAGGCGCAAGCCGTGAGCGTCAGGCAGGCCACGACGACGCCGAGGAACGCGAGCGACCTGACCACTGGGAAGACGGCAGTGCGGCGCACCGGGCTTGGAAAAGAGCCTGAACCTGGCGAGAGCACCGGAAGTTTGACCGGCCCGCGCATCAAACGACTGAGCATTCGCCTATTTTGACAGCAGACGCATCGCCTCTTCGAGCCCCTTTAGTGTCAAAGGGTACATGCGGTGACTCATCAGCTGTTGCACAACGCTGATGCTCTGGCGGTATTGCCACACGCCCTGCGGCTCGGGGTTGATCCACGCGAACTTGGGGAAGGCCTGCGTCAGGCGCTGCAGCCATTCGGCGCCGGCCTCCTCGTTGTTGTATTCGACGCTGCCGCCGGGCTGCAGGATCTCGTAGGGGCTCATGTTCGCGTCGCCGACGAAGATGAGCTTGTAGTCCTTGTAGTACTTGCGGATGATGTCCCAGGTGGCGAACTTCTCGCTGAAGCGGCGCCGGTTGTTCTTCCACATG
>JAQGNA010000490.1 GCA_028292075.1 Rhodoferax sp.
GACGGCCTGGCCATGCACAGCGGCAGCGGCGAATGGCTGTGGCGCCCGCTCACCAACCCGGCGCAGCTGCAGTTCAACGCCTTCCAGGACACCAACCCGCGCGGCTTCGGCCTGATGCAGCGCGACCGCAACTTCGACCACTACCAGGACGACGGCGTGTTCTACGACAAGCGCCCGAGCCTCTGGGTCGAGCCCAAGTCGGGCTGGGGGGCAGGGTCGGTGCAGCTGGTCGAGATTCCCACGGTGGACGAGACCTTCGACAACATCGTCGCCTTCTGGAACCCGGCCGAGAAGCCGCAGCCCGGCCAGGAACTGCTGTTCGCCTACCGCCTGCACTGGGGCGGCAACCCGCCGGCGGTGCGCATGTCGCTGGCGCGCTGCGTGGCCACGCGCACCGGACTGGGCGGCGTGGTGGGGCAGAAGCGCACGGGTTATTCGCGTCGTTTCGCGGTCGACTTTTCGGGTGGCGACTTCGCGCTGCTCAACGAGAAGACGAAGGTGGAAGCGGTGATCACCGCCTCGCGCGGCAAGATCGAGCTGACCTCGGCCAGGCCGCTGGCGGCCATCCAGGGCTGGCGCGCGATGTTCGACATTCGCCCCGACGGCGACAGCACGGCGCCGATCAACCTGCGCCTGTACTTGCAGGCCGACGGCCAGCCGCTGACCGAAACCTGGGTCTACCAGTGGGCACCGCCGCCGGTGGCCGAGCGGATCATTTACTGACCGGGCCGGCCCTGGCTCCCTCGCCCGGGTCAACGCGGACCGAGTCGTCCGTGACCACCGCATCCAGCGGAAAGCGCCGGCCCGCCAGGTAATCTTCCATGCAGCGCAGCAGCAGCGGGCTGCGGTGGCGGTCCACGCTGGCGCGGATTTCATCGGCCGTGAGCCACAGGGTGCGCACGATGCCGGTGTCGAGCCTCAAGGCGGGGTCGGGCTCGCCGACGGTGCCGCAAAAGGCGAAGCGCACATACGTCACGTCTTCCGTCACGGCTTCGTGATCCTCCGGGCCGCCATTGCCAGCTTCGCGAGAAGCACGCTGAAACCGTGAGAGGTAGATGCCGACCAGCGCGGTCGGCTCGAAGCGGTACGTCGTCTCTTCCAGCGCCTCGCGCGAGCAGCCCTCCGCCGGTGATTCACCCGGGTCGAGATGGCCCGCCGGGTTGTTCAGCCGCAAACCTTCGGGCGTGTGCTCCTCCACCAGCAGGAAGCGACCTTCCTTCTCGATCACCGCGGCCACGGTGACGCTTGGTTTCCATCTGGCTGCGTTCATCGGCGGATTATGGAACGGGTCGCCCGGCCATGCCAACTGCGCCAACGCAACGGGATGTGCTGTCAAATTGGGTTAAGCTTGTAACAAACGCGGCGATTGTTCTTCATTGTGTGGAAAAGTCGCTGGCTTCAAAACCGGATCGTGCGCCATTCCGCCACCACAGGCCAAGAACACCTTGCAGGCGCGAGCCTGTCACGGCAACTTGGCACCAGGGCGGATGAAGCCGCCACGCCGCAACAGGAGGAGACAACATGCTGATAGGCGTGCCCGCGGAAACCGCGGCAGGAGAACAACGAGTGGCGGTCACGCCTGAAACCGCTAAAAAGCTCAAGGCCCAGGGCCATACCGTGCGGCTGCAAAGCGGCGCGGGCCTGGCCGCCAGTGCGCCAGACGCGGCGTACGAGGCGGTTGGCTGCGAGATCGGCGACGCCGCCGGTGCCTTCCAGGCCGACCTGGTGCTCAAGGTGCGCGCGCCCTCGGCGGCGGAGCTCGCGCAGATGCGGCCCGGCACCACCATGGTCGGAATGCTCAACCCCTTCGACGCCGAAGGCCTGCAGCGCCTGGCCGCCGCCGGCATCACCGGCTATGCCCTGGAGGCGGCGCCGCGCACCACCAGGGCACAAAGCATGGACGTGCTCTCCAGCCAGGCCAACATCGCCGGGTACAAGGCCGTCATGGTCGCGGCCAACGCGTACCAGCGCTTCTTTCCGATGCTGATGACGGCCGCCGGCACGGTCAAGGCGGCGCGGGTCGTGATCCTCGGCGTCGGCGTGGCCGGGCTGCAGGCCATTGCCACCGCCAAGCGCCTGGGTGCGGTGATCGAGGCGTCCGACGTGCGGCCCAGTGTGAAAGAACAGGTCGAGTCGCTGGGCGCCAAGTTCATCGACGTGCCGTTTGAGACCACTGAGGAAAAAGAAGCCGCGTAAGGCGTCGGCGGCTATGCCCGGCCCATGCCGCCGAGCTGGCTCGAACGCCAGAAGCTCGAGGTCGCCAAGCGCGTGGCCGCGGCCGATGTGGTCATCACCACCGCGCTGATTCCCGGCCGCGCCGCGCCGACGCTGGTCACCGAGGACATGGTCCGGGCCATGAAGCCCGGTTCGGTGCTGGTGGACCTGGCCGCGGGCAAAGGCCCTGGCGGCGTGGGCGGAAACTGCCCGCTCACCGAGACCGACCAGACCGTGGTCAGGCACGGCGTGACCCTGATCGGCGAGACCAACCTGGCCGGCCTGGTGGCGGCGGACGCGTCCTCGCTGTATGCGCGCAACGTGCTCGACTTCCTGAAGCTGATCATCACCAAGGAAGGTGCGTTGCACCAGGACTTGAACGACGACATCGTGGCCGCCTGCCTCATGTCCCACGCCGGTGAAGTCAAAAGGAAATAAGAAAATGGAAGTCTCCCACACGCTGACCAACCTGATCATCTTCGTGCTGGCGATCTACGTCGGCTACCACGTGGTCTGGACGGTCACCCCCGCGCTGCACACGCCGCTCATGGCGGTCACCAACGCAATCTCGGCCATCGTCATCGTCGGCGCCATGCTGGCCGCCGCGCTCACCGTCACCCCGCTCGGCAAGGTCATGGGCGTGCTGGCCGTGGCGCTGGCCGCGGTCAACGTCTTCGGCGGCTTCCTCGTCACGCGGCGCATGCTCGAGATGTTCCGGAAGAAGGACAAGAAGACGGCTCCCGCCGCTGACAAGGGAGCCGCCAAATGAGCATGGACCTCGTCACGCTGCTTTACCTGGTGGCCAGCGTCTGCTTCATCCAGGCGCTCAAGGGCCTGAGCCATCCGACCACGTCGCTGCGCGGCAACCTGTTCGGCATGGTCGGCATGACCATTGCGGTGCTCACCACCGCGGCACTGATCTACGAACTTTCGTCCGGCCATCTCGGCGGCCTGGTCTACGTGCTGGTGGCGCTGGTCATCGGCGGGGGCATCGGCGCCACCATGGCGGCCAAGGTCGAGATGACCAAGATGCCGGAACTGGTCGCCTTCATGCACAGCATGATCGGCCTGGCCGCGGTGTTCATCGCCGTGGCGGCGGTGGCCGAGCCGAATGCATTCAACATCGCCGCCCTCGGCGCGCCGATTCCTGGCGGCAACCGCATTGAACTGGCCCTGGGCGCGTTCATCGGCGCGGTCACGTTCAGCGGCTCGGTGATCGCCTTCGGCAAGCTCTCGGGCAAGTACAAGTTCCGCCTGTTCCAGGGGAAACCGGTGCAGTTCACGGGCCAGCACAAGCTCAATCTCGTGCTGGGCCTGGCGGCTGCCTTCTTCTGCTTCGGCTTCTGGCAGAGCCAGAGCTGGATCGACATCGTGCTGGTGATCGCGCTGGGCTTCGCGCTGGGTGTGCTGTTGATCATCCCGATCGGCGGGGCCGACATGCCGGTGGTGGTGTCGATGCTGAACAGCTATTCCGGCTGGGCCGCGGCCGGCATCGGCTTCAGTTTGAACAACAGCATGCTGATCATCGCCGGCAGCCTGGTGGGCAGCTCGGGGGCCATCCTGAGCTACATCATGTGCAAGGCGATGAACCGTTCGTTCT
>JAQGNA010000514.1 GCA_028292075.1 Rhodoferax sp.
TGCGCAGCGCCTTCTCGAAAGGCTTGGACTGGTGGTTGGCCCGGTACAGAATCGCGAAGTGCCGAAACTCCTGGTGCTGCGAATTGACGCGCAGCCCCTGGATGCGTGCCACGGCGCGCTCGGCCTCGTGTTCCTCGTTGTCGGCGTCGACCACGCGCACCGGCTCGCCCTCGCCGAGTTCGCTGAACAGCGTCTTCGGGTAGAGCTTTGGGTTGGGGCCGATCACGTTGTTGGCCGCCCGCAAGATCGCGCTGGTGGAGCGGTAGTTCTGCTCCAGCTTGATCACTTTCAGCTGCGGAAAGTCGATCGGCAGCTTCTTCAAATTGTCCAACGTGGCGCCGCGCCAGCCGTAGATCGACTGGTCGTCGTCGCCCACGGCCGTAAAGCGCGCCGCATCGCCCACGATGTACTTGAGCACGTCGTACTGCGTGGCATTGGTGTCCTGGTATTCGTCGACCAGCACATGGCCCAGCACGCCTTGCCACTTGGCGCGCACCTCCTCGAAGTCGCGCAGCAGGCGCAGCGGCAGGCTGATGAGGTCGTCGAAGTCCACGCTCTGGTAGGCCGTCAGCCGCTCTTCATAGCGCGCCATGACCACGGCCGTGATGCGCTCGTTGTCGTCGGCCGCCAGGGCCAGCGCCTGCTCGGCGTTCAGGCCCATGTTCTTCCACTTGCTGATGGTCCACTGCCAGGTGCGTGCGGTGGCCAGGTCGCTGCTGCCGCCGGCGTCCTTCAGGATGCCGGTCACGTCGTCAGAGTCGAGGATGCTGAACTGCGGCTTCAGCCCCAGGCGGTGGCCATCTTCACGGACCATGCGCACCCCCAGCGCGTGGAAGGTGCAGATCACCACATCCTTGGCCTCCCGCCCGATCAGCGCCTTGGCCCGCTCGCGCATTTCCATGGCGGCCTTGTTGGTGAAGGTGATGGCCGCGATCTTCTTGGGCGGCATGCCGGTCTGGATCAGCCGGCCGATCTTGTGGGTGATCACGCGGGTCTTGCCCGAGCCTGCGCCCGCCAGCACGAGGCAGGGCCCGTGCAGGTAGTTCACAGCCTCTTGCTGGGCGAGATTCATTCCTGCAGACATGGCGTGGAGGGAGGCCTTGGACAAAGCGTTGAATGATACAGAGCGGCGGATCGCACACCCCCAGGTCGCTCACTTCGTGTGCTCCCACCCCCTTGCAGGGGGCGGCACTGGCGGCCTGGCAGAGCCAGTTCCGCGGTGCCCTGGAAGGGGTGCCCGAATCGGGAGCCAAAACGGTGAAGGCCTTGATTCCGAGCCGACCTTATGCTACAGAAGACATAGCGTCAGCGCGGCCGGGCAAAACCGTTCTCGGCCCAGGCCACGGCGCTGGCACGGTTGAGTTTGAAGGACGGCGCCACCGGCACCTCGGCCAGCAGCTCGCCGCCTTCGTCCTGTGCGCTCAGGCGCGCCGACGGGTTCTCTTCATCGGGCTCGATGTCCAGGTTGACGGTGATGCGCCGGGCGCCTGCCGTCACCGTGAGGCTCTGGTGCAGGCTGGCGTGCAACTGCTGCTCATGGCGGCGCACGAACTCGTTCGCGGTCTTCACCAGGGTGCTGAAGGCCGTGCCGTCGAGCGGCTTGGGGTTCTTCTTGTCGCGTCCCATGGTCCAGGGGCCGACCAGCGCGGGCTCCGGCTCGCCGTCCTTGATCATGGCCACGGCCCAGCCGTCGTCGTCTTCGTTCTTGATGACCTGCGCGGTCCAGCCGTCGCCGGTCCAAAGGCGCGGTTCCTGGACCTTGTCGGGGGTGTTTTCGGATTCAGTAGGCATGCGCGATTTTAGGTCGCGCCGCTTCCCGGGCGGCTTTGCCGCGGTGTCAGGCTTCCCAGCCCGTGGTGCTCATTTTTCGTGCGTAGACCGCCAGGACGATGCGCTCCGAGTTCACCAGGTAGTCGTTCAATGCCGCGGCGCTGCGCGCGTATTCGCCGGCCTCGGCGAGTTCCAGGATCTTGATGTTGATGTCGACATAAGGGGCGTGCAGGAATTCCGCGTCCTGCAACAGCCCGAAGGCCAGCCGCAGTTCGGCAAGCACCGGCGCGAACAGCAGGTTCAGCCGTTCGCTGTCGGCCAGTTCGACGATGGCCATGTGAAAGGCCATGTTCGCCGTGCCGACGCCGACCCAGTCGCCACTGTCCCGGCAGCGCGTCGACCGCTCGACCGCCTCGCGCATCTTCTTCTTGGCGGGGTGGCGGGGGTAAGCCTGGGCCAGGGCCTGGCATTCGATGAGCCGGCGCACGCGGTAGATGTCGATGATCGAGGCGATGCTGGGAACGGCCACGAACACGCCGCGGTTCGGCGAATGCTTGACCAGCCCGTCTTTCGTGAGCATGCGGAACACCTCGCGCAAGGTGTTGCGCGAAATTCCGAAGCTGTCGCTCAAAGCCTGCTCCGACAGCCGTTGGCCCGGGGCGAATTCTCCTTGCGTGATTTTTTCGCGGAGCTGTTCGGCAATGCGCTCACCCAGCATCGGGGCGTTGGACGCCGCGTTGGAGGCTACGTTGGAAGGCGCCTTGGAAGGTGCGGAGGAGG
>JAQGNA010000519.1 GCA_028292075.1 Rhodoferax sp.
ACCGGGCGGGCGCCGGGTGTCTCTGGGTCGAAGTCGGCGAAGCCGCGGCGCAGCGTGATGACCAGGCCAGTGGCGTCGGCGCGTTCGGCCACCGCCGAGATCTCCTCGTCGAACGACCACGTCTGCCTGGCAAGGTCCGCAGGCTTGAAGCGGTGCAGCCGCCGACCAAGGATGTCCACCCACCACAGTGACTGCGTGCGTGGCGACCAAAGGGCGCCCTCGCCGAGTTTGGCATTGGCGCTCCAGGCGCACTGCGCCACGCCTTGGGCATGCGGATCGCCAGTCGAAATCGGGTTCGCCCGTTCCGCCCCGTTCGCCGGGTGCATTTGTTGTTCTGACAAAGAAGTCTCCCGCCGGCCCGTCCGGGGGCCTTGACGCGGCGGATCATACCAAGGCATATTCATCCCTGAAACCTCCGAATTTCTATTAGACCGATACCGTTTTTGCAATACCACTCAAGAGACAACGACATGCCGACCTCCGCTTCCAACGCCTCGCCACACGCTGCGCGCGCCTCGAACTCCCCTGCCTCTGCCACCTACCCCAGCCTGTAGGACCTCGCGGTCTTCGTCACCGGCGGCGGTAGCGGCATCGGTGCCGCCATCGTTTCGGCGTTGGCCGCGCAGGGCGCGCGCGTCGCCTTCATCGACATCGCCGAAGGGCCGAGCCGCGCACTTGCAGCGGAGATCGAAGCCGCCGGACATGCCGCGCCATGGTGGCGAACCTGCGACGTGCGCGACATCGCCGCCATGCAAGCCGCCATTGCCGAAGCCGCGTCCTCACTCGGTGACTTCGCCGCGCTGGTCAACAACGTGGCCAGCGACGACCGGCACACACTCGAGCAGGTGACGCCCGCGTACTACGACGAGCGCATGGCCATCAACGAGCGGCCGGCCTTCTTTGCGATCCAGTCGGTCGTGCCCGGCATGCGCCGGCTCGGCTTCGGCGCCATCGTCAACCTGGGCTCGACCGGCTGGCAGGGCAAGGGCAGCGGCTACCCCTGCTACGCCGTCGCCAAGTCGTCGGTCAACGGCCTGACGCGCGGTTTGGCCAAGACCCTCGGCGAAGACCGCATCCGCATCAACACCGTGTCGCCAGGCTGGGTGATGACGGAGCGCCAGATTGCCCTGTGGCTCAATGAGGAAGGCGAGCGCGAATTGAAGCGCAATCAGTGCCTGCCCGACAAGTTGCTGCCCCACGACATCGCCCGCATGGTGCTGTTCCTTGCGTCCGACGAAGGCGCGATGTGCACGGCGCAGGAGTTCAAAGTCGACGCCGGGTGGGTGTAGGGTTTTAACCCCCCTGTGCTTTGCATCCCGCTGCGCGACATGTCATGCGCCAGCCCCCCGAGGGGGAGGCGTCCCGCCTTGGCGCGGCCCGGCGGCGGGACCGCTTTCAGCGCTTGATCATCAGTTGGTGACGCCCTTGCCGTAGACCGCCAGGCTGGCGGCCTTTAATGCATCGACCATGACCTTGGCGCCCGGGGACAGCAACCGGTCGGTGCGGGTGATGAGGCCGAAGGCGTCCATGTGGCAGGGCATCTCGAGCGGCAGCACCGACACCAGGCCGTGGGCGGCATAGTAACGGCCGGCGTCGGCGGCGAGCACGGCCATCATGTCGCTCTGCTGCAGCATCCGGGTGATGAACAGCAGCGCGGCGGTCTCGATGACGTTGGTCGGCGGGGTGAGGCCAGCCTCCTGGAACATCAGCTCGAAGCGGTGCCGCAGCACGCTGCCGGCCGGCGGCACGATCCAGGCGCTGCCCTGCACGTCGCGCAGCGTGAGGCCGCTTTCTCCGAGGAGCGGATGGCCCGGGCGCACCACGCCGCAGACCAGTTCCTCGGTGAGCGGCTGGTAACGCAGCTTCGACTTGTCGTGCTCCGCGAACAGGCGGGCCAGCACGATGTCGAGCTTGCCCTGCTCCAGCCGTTCCAGCAGCACCGGGCTGGTCTCGATCTCCAGGCTGATGCGCAGATCGGGCTGCTCGCGCTTCACCAGCGCCACGGCCGGCGGCAGCAGCGTGAGCCCCGGCGAGGTGATGGCGCCCACGGCCACCTGGCCGAAGCGCCCGGCCTTCAGCGCGGTCAGTTCCTCGTGCGCCTGGTTCAGGCTGGCCAGCGCCACCCGCGCATGGCGGATCATCGTTTCGCCGTACCAGGTGGGCTTCATGCCGCGTGGCAGGCGCTCGAAGAGTGGCACCTCCAGCACGTCCTCAAGGTCTTTCAACAGCTTGGATGCCGCGGGCTGCGTCATGTTCAGCACCTGGGCCGCGCGGTGGATGTTGCCCTCCTCCGCGAGTGCGACCAGCAGCAGCAACTGGCGGGTCTTGAGGCGTGCGCGAATGAACCAATGGTTGTAGGTCGACATGGGGTTTTCCAGAATGCTTCGATGGATATCGGTTTTGATTAAAAAACTATTGAATCGATATCAATTTCGATTCTAAACTTGGCCATTACCAAAACCATATCGAGACATTCCAGGAAGCACTGCTTCCCGGTAAACGCATCACCGGTCTCTTTCGTTTCGGTTCGAACAACAGCAACATACCAACCGGAGACAAGCATGACCCTGAACCGCAGGACCTTTACCACCGCACTGGCCGCCACCTCGGCCGCATCCGCCATCGGCCTTGCGCCGAACCTGGCCTGGGCGCAGAAGCCCATCGTGCTCGGCTTCAGCCAGGTCGGCGCCGAAAGCGAATGGCGCACGGCCAACACCGAATCGATCAAGGCCTCGGCCAAGGACGCCGGCATCGAGCTGAAGTTCTCCGA
>JAQGNA010000527.1 GCA_028292075.1 Rhodoferax sp.
TTCGCACGCTGGCCGACTCGCATGGCCCGAACGGCATCGCGGTGGTGCTGTCGGGCATGGACGGCGACGGCGCCGTGGGCATCAAGCGCATCAAGGAGCGCGGCGGGCTGACCATCGCGCAGGACCCGGGCCAGGCCGACGCCCCCGACATGCCGCGCACCGCGATGGCCACCGGCATGATCGACTGGGTGCTGAAGGTGGAGGACATGCCGGCCAAGCTCCTGGCATACCGTCAGGTCGGGGAACGCCTGCGCCTGCCACCGGAAAGCGCGGAAGCGCCCGCGAAAGGGCAGGAGGGCCAGGAGGGGCAGGAGGGGCAGCCGGCGCAGGATGCGCACGAGGCGCACCAGACCGAGGAGGCGCAGACGGACGAGGCCGCGCTGCGCGACGTGTTCGCCCTGCTGCATGCCCGCACCGGCCGCAACTTCGCGTACTACAAGCGAGCCACCATGCTGCGCCGCGTGGGCCGGCGCATGCAGGTCAACGGCATCGCCCGTCTGCCGGCCTACCTGCGCTATCTGCGGACGCATCCTGGCGAGGCCGGCATGCTGCTGCAAGACCTGCTGATCAGCGTCACCAATTTTTTCCGCGACCCGCATGTCTTCGAGGCGCTCGGCCAGCGCATCCCCTTGCTTTTCAAGGACAAGGGGCCCGAGGACGCCGTGCGGGTCTGGGTGCCCGCCTGTGCCACCGGCGAAGAGGCTTATTCGATCGCCATGATGCTGCAGGAGCATGCGCGCTACCTCGACGCCCCGCCGGCGGTGCAGGTGTTCGCCACCGACCTCGACGAGCAGGCGATCCAGAGTGCCCGCAATGCGTTGTACCCTTCGGCCATTGCGGCCGACGTGTCGCCCGAACGCCTGCGCCGGTTCTTCGCCAAGGAACGGCACGGCTATCGGGTACGGCGTGAACTGCGCGAGTCGGTTTTGTTCGCGCCGCACGACCTGCTGATGGACTCGCCGTTCTCGCGGCTCGACATGGTGTCGTGCCGCAACCTCATGATCTACCTGAACCGCGAGGCCCAGCGCCGCGCGCTCGACATCTTCCATTTCTCGCTGCATGCGGGCGGCATGCTGTTGCTCGGGGTGTCGGAGTCGGTGGACGAGGGCAGCGAGTGGTTCGCAGCGCTCGACCGCAAGAACCACCTGTTCATGTCGCGCACCGTGCCACGCAGCAGCGTCGCGCCGGTCAGCATGCGAACTTCGCCCTTTCAGGCATCCACAAGCCGGCACAGTGCCGCCGACGGTCGGCTGGTGCCGCAGGTGGGGCCGGCGCCGGCGCCCTCCAACCGCGTGCTGGTCGCCCCGCCCGAGCCCGTCAACACGCGCCCCACCTCGTGGAGCAGCCTGCACTACCGGCTGCTGGAGCGGCTCAACCCGCCCTCGCTGCTGGTCAGCCCGCAGCACGAGATCATGCATCTGTCGGAGCATGCCGGGCGCTACCTGCAGTTCAGTGGCGGCGAACCCACGCGCAACCTGTTTCATTCGGTGCTGCCGGGCTTGCGCGTGGAACTGCGCGCCGCGCTCTACCGCGCTGCGCAACTGCAGCAAGCCGTCACCGTGCCGCCGGTGACGGTGCAGATCGACAGCCAGGCCCGACAGATCGGCCTGCGGGTCGAGCCGGTGGTCGACATCGCCCCCGACTTCATGCTGGTGCTGTTCGACGAGCGGGAAGCCCATGGCGAGGCGGTGCTGGTCGACAACGCCGACGCGCTCATCGAGCCGCTGGCCCTGCAGCTGGAACAGCAGCTCGAAAACCTCAAGGCCGAGATGCGCGAAATTGTCGAGCAGGCCGAAGCCTCCACCGAAGAGCTGGAGGCCAGCAACGAGGAACTTCAGGCCATGAACGAGGAGCTGCGTTCCGCCACCGAAGAACTCGAAACCGGCCGCGAAGAGCTCACCGCGGTGAACGAGGAACTCACCGCCGTCAACGACGAGCTGAAGCACAAGGTCGACCAGCTGGCCCATGCCAACGGCGACCTGCGGAACCTCATGGCCGCCACCGCCATTGCCACCGTGTTCCTCGACAGCAACCTGCGCATCACGCGCTACACGCCGAGCGCCGTCCGGCTGTTCAACCTCATTCCTTCGGACACAGGGCGACCACTGAGTGACCTGGCCAGCCGGCTCGAGAACCCCGAGCTGTCGCGCGACGCCGGTCGCGCGCTGAGCGAGCTGCTGCCTTCGGAGCGAGAAGTGGCCGCCGACGGCCGCTGGTTCCTGGCCCGCACGTTGCCCTACCGCACCACCGACGACCGCATCGCCGGCGTGGTGCTCACCTTCATCGACATCACCGAGCGCAAGCAGGCCGAGGAGGCGCTGCGCATGTCGCGCGAGCAGCTGCGCCTGATCCTCGAGAACGCGCGCGACTACGCCATTGTCTCGACCGACCTGCAGCGCCGCGTCAACACCTGGAACCCGGGTGCCGAACGCCTGCTCGGCTACCGCGAGAGCGAAATCCTGGGGCAGAGCTCGGACGTGATCTTCACGCCCGAAGACCGCGAGAACGGCGCGCCGCAGCGTGAGGCCGAGCAGGCGCTCAAGCTGGGCCGGGCTTCCGACGAGCGTTGGCACCAGCGCCGCGACGGCAGTCGTTTCTGGGGCAGCGGCGTGATGATGGCCATGCACGACGCGCAGGGCCAGGCGATCGGCATGGTGAAGATCTTCCGCGACCAGACCGAGACCCGGCTGGCGATCCAGGCACTCGAGCAGAGCCGGTCCGAGGTGGAGGCCGCCAGCCGGGCCAAGGACCGTTTCCTGGCGGTGCTGTCGCATGAGCTCCGGACCCCGCTCACCCCGGTGCTGATGGCCGTCGACGCACTGACCTCGCGCGACGACATCCCGCAGAGCGCGGTGGACATCCTCGAGATGGCCCGGCGCAACGTGATGGTCCAGACCCACATGATCGACGACCTGCTCGACGTGACCCGCATCACGCACGGGCGGCTCGACATCGTGCCCGCGCCCATGGACATGCACGAAGCCGTGCTGGCGGCGATCGATGTCTGCAAGTCGCAGATGCTCGAGAAGCAGCAGGAGCTGCTGGTGGACCTGCGGGCCGGCGAGCACCGCATCGTCGGCGACTTCAACCGCCTGCGCCAGGCCGTCTGGAACCTGTTGCAGAACGCCAGCAAGTTCACGCCCGCGCGCGGCACGATCACGGTGTCATCGGCCAGCGACCCCGACATGTTCACCCTGACCGTGCGAGACGACGGCATCGGCATCGAGCCCGAAGTCATGGGCACCGTCTTCGACGCCTTTGCGCAGGGCGGCACGCGGATTGCCCGGGAGTTTGGCGGCCTGGGCCTGGGCCTTGCGATCGTGCAGGCCACCGTCGAAGCGCACGGTGGTACGGTACAGGCCTTCAGCCCCGGACTCAACCGGGGCGCCCAGTTCCGAATGCAGATCCCGCTCGCCACCGACAAGGAGCCCTCGTGAACAACCCGTCAGCCAAACCTCTGCGGATCTGCGTGGTCGAAAACAACGCCGACACGCGGATCATGCTCAACATTCTGTTGACGCAGCATGGCCATGCCGTCGCGCTGTCCGACTGCTTCTCCGCCGCCCGGGAGCTGCTGCAAAAAGAGGATTTCGACGTGCTGATCTCGGACATCGGCCTGCCCGACGGCAACGGCTGGCAGCTGCTGGAAGACGTGGCCGAGCGCCAGCCGCAGATGTTCGCCATCGCCATCAGCGGCTATGGCACCACGGCCGACCAGGCCCGCAGCCGGGCCTCGGGCTACCGCTACCACCTGGTCAAGCCGGTCGCCTTTGCGTCCATCGCGCCACTGCTGCGCGAAGCCGCCGAAGGCAGCAGTCTTCGGGTGCCGGGCTAAGCCTCCACCACGCGGGTTGCGCCGTCCAGTGGGACAGTCTGCAGGACTTACCGGGCAAGTTTTGCGGCAAGGTGTGCCAAACGGGGCTGCTTGGTCCCTTCTCAAGCGTTCTGATTTTGTGGATGAGTGCCCGGCCACGGAAGGGCCGGCGCGGGCGCTGCCGGGTTTTCTGGTGCTCAGGCACGCCGATTGCTCTGCAGGGCAAACACTTTGCGGAGCTTTCATGTCCTCT
>JAQGNA010000535.1 GCA_028292075.1 Rhodoferax sp.
GGCTGCGTCGTCCATGACTTCACGCTCGCCCTGGGCGTTCGTGCGAGCGATGCGCAAGCCGGAGTCGAACGACGCCTTGGCTTGCTTCGAGCGGCTGCAGCTGTCGGCCCGTGCGGCCGCGACGCGCATCTCGTCGGCCTTCTTCCTGGCTGCCTCGGCATCGTCGGCCTGACGCTTTTTCGCCTCGAGGGCCGGATCAGTGCCCTTGACGACTGGCTGGTTCGCCGCCGTGGCTGGCAACCCGGCATCGCCGGCAGACGATGTGCCGGGCGCCGCGGGGGAAATTTGCGCAGCGTTTGCGGGTGGCGGGCGGCTGCCACCAGGGCGACGAACGATGTTCTTGTCAGGAATGTCCGAGGGCGGCGCCCGGTCGCTGAAGACCTTGTTACCGTCCTTGTCTGTCCACTGCCACTGCGCCGAAGCAGCCGTGGCCAAGCCCAGGCTCGCGGCGAGAAGAAGCGTCTTGAAAAGCTGCATGCGGGCAGTTTAGCGCCCGGATGTGCAGATGACCATCTGTCGCGCCGCGGATTGGGCAAGGGCAGGCAAAGGATGGCACGGGCGCGTTACGAAGCGCTCCAGATGTATCCACAGTTTCTCGCTAGTACAATCGGTCTTTTGGAGCTTTGATCTATGCGCATGCTAGGAAAAGCGCTCACCTTCGACGACGTGTTGCTGGTGCCGGCGTTCTCCCAAGTCCTCCCCAAGGACACTTCCCTTGCGACCCGTCTGTCGCGCAACATCACCCTGAATCTGCCACTCGTGTCCGCCGCAATGGACACCGTCACCGAAGCGCGCCTGGCCATCGCCATCGCGCAGGAGGGCGGCATGGGCATCGTGCACAAGAACCTGACGCCGCAGCAGCAGGCGGCCGAAGTGTCCAAAGTGAAGCGCTATGAATCGGGCGTCCTGCGCGATCCGGTCATCATCACGCCGACCCACACGGTGCGCGAAGTCGTTGCACTGTCGGCGCAGCTGGGCATCTCGGGGTTCCCGGTTTGCGACGGTGGCAAGGTGGTGGGCATCGTCACCAGCCGCGACCTGCGCTTCGAAACCCGCTACGACGTGCCGGTGAGCGAAATCATGACGCCGCGCGAGAAGCTGGTCACTGTGAAAGAGGGCGCGTCGTTGGCCGAAGCCAAGGCGCTGCTGAACCGCTCGAAGCTCGAACGGCTCCTCGTGATCAACGACGCTTTCGAACTCAAGGGCCTGATCACAGTCAAGGACATCACCAAGCAAACCAGCTTCCCGAATGCCGCACGTGACGGCCGCGGCCAATTGCGCGTCGGCGCGGCGGTGGGCGTGGGTGAGGGCACCGAAGAGCGCGTCGAGGCGCTGGTGCGCGCCGGCGTCGACGCCATCGTGGTCGACACGGCCCACGGCCACAGCAAAGGCGTCATCGAGCGGGTTCGCTGGGTCAAGCAGAACTATCCGCAAATCGATGTGATCGGCGGAAACATCGCCACTGGCGCGGCGGCTCTGGCCCTGGCCGAAGCAGGTGCCGATGCGGTGAAGGTTGGCATCGGCCCGGGCAGCATCTGCACCACCCGCATCGTTGCCGGTGTGGGCGTGCCGCAGATCATGGCCATCGACAGCGTGGCCACCGCGCTGCGTGGCACCGGCGTGCCGCTGATCGCCGACGGCGGCATCCGCTACAGCGGCGACATCGCCAAGGCCATTGCCGCCGGTGCCAGCACCGTCATGATGGGCGGCATGTTCGCCGGCACCGAAGAAGCGCCGGGCGAGGTCATCCTCTTCCAGGGCCGCAGCTACAAGAGCTACCGCGGCATGGGCAGCATCGGCGCCATGCAGCAGGGCAGTGCCGACCGTTATTTTCAGGAAGCCACCACCGGCAATCCGAATGCCGACAAGCTGGTGCCCGAAGGCATCGAAGGACGCGTGCCCTACAAGGGTTCGATGGTCTCCATCGTTTACCAGATGGCCGGTGGCGTGCGGGCGAGCATGGGTTACTGCGGATGCGCCACCATTGAAGAGATGAAGGAGAAGGCGGAATTCGTCGAGATCACCTCGGCAGGAATCCGCGAAAGCCACGTGCACGATGTCCAGATCACGAAAGAGGCGCCCAACTATCGGGCAGAATGACTCGGCGGTGTATACCGTTGATTCGTTAACCTCAAGGAGTTTCACATGGGCATGATTTCGTTTTTCAAGGAAGCCGGCGAAAAGCTGTTCGGCAAGTCGCCGGAAATTGCAGCCGCCGTGGCCGAGCCCAGCAACGCCGACAAGGCAGCGGCTGCGAATGCAGCTGCGGCCACTGCCATCGGCACCTACATTCGCGCGCAAAACCTGCCAGCCGACCAGCTCACCATCACCTTCGACGGTGCGACGCAATTCGTCACCGTTGCTGGCACGGTGCCTGACCAGGCCACCAAAGAGAAGATCGTGCTGTGCTGCGGCAACGTGCACAACGTGGCTGGCGTGAACGACGAGATCGAAACCACCGAGCCTGCCGACCAGTCTGAGTACCATCTGGTGGCAAGCGGCGACACCTTGAGCGCGATCGCCAAGAAGTTCTATGGCAACGCCAACGCGTACCCGGCGATCTTCGAAGCCAACAAGCCCATGTTGAGCAGCCCTGACAAGATCTACCCTGGCCAACTGCTGCGCATCCCGCCGCAGGCCTGATCCACCTTCAGTTCCGACTCGGGCAGCCCTGCTGCCCGTTTTTCATTTTTGACCATGCCACATCAAAAAATCCTCATCCTCGACTTCGGCTCCCAGGTCACCCAGCTCATCGCCCGCCGCGTGCGCGAAGCCCATGTGTTCTGCGAGGTGCATCCCTGCGACGTCACCGAGGAGTGGATTCGCGCCTATGCCGCCGACGGCCAGCTGAAGGGCGTGATCCTGTCCGGCAGCCATGCCAGCGTGTACGAGGACACCACCGACAAGGCGCCCCAACTGATCTTCGACCTGGGCGTTCCGGTGCTTGGCATTTGCTACGGCATGCAGACCATGGCGCACCAGCTGGGCGGCAAGGTCGAGGGCGGGCACAAGCGCGAATTCGGCTTTGCCGAACTGCGCGCGCATGGCCACACCCAACTGCTCGAGGGCATTCAGGATTTCGCCACCGGTGATGGCCACGGCATGCTCAATGTCTGGATGAGCCACGGTGACAAGGTCGTCGATTTGCCGCCGGGCTTCAAGCTCATGGCCAGCACGCCAAGCTGCCCCATCGCCGGCATGGCAGACGAGGCTCGAGGTTTCTACGGCGTGCAGTTTCACCCGGAAGTGACGCACACCGCGCAAGGCAAGGCACTGCTCGAGCGTTTCGTGCTGCGCATCTGCGGCACGCGCGCCGACTGGATCATGGGCGACTACATCGAAGAGGCGGTGGCCCGCATCCGCGAACAGGTGGGTGACGAAGAAGTCATCCTTGGCCTGTCCGGCGGTGTCGATTCCAGCGTGGCCGCGGCGTTGATCCACCGCGCCATCGGCGACCAGCTGACCTGCGTCTTCGTCGACCACGGCCTGCTGCGGCTGAACGAAGGCGACATGGTCATGGAGATGTTCGTCGGCAAGTTGCACGCCCGCGTCATCCGTGCCGATGCCAGCGACCTGTTCCTCGGCAAGCTCACCGGCGTGAGCGACCCCGAAGCAAAGCGCAAGATCATCGGCGGCGAATTCGTCACCGTGTTCAAGCAGGAAGCCGCCAAGCTCAAGGCGGGCACCGGCGGGCACAAGGGCGCCACATTTTTGGCGCAGGGCACGATCTACCCGGACGTCATCGAATCCGGCGGCGCCAAGAGCAAGAAGGCCGTCACCATCAAGAGCCACCACAATGTCGGCGGCCTGCCCGCGCAGCTGGGCCTGAAGTTGCTCGAGCCGCTGCGCGAACTGTTCAAGGACGAGGTGCGTGAGCTCGGCGTGGCACTGGGCCTGCCGCACGACATGGTGTACCGCCATCCGTTCCCGGGCCCGGGCCTGGGCGTGCGCATCCTGGGCGAAGTCAAGAAGGAATATGCCGACCTGCTGCGACGTGCCGACG
>JAQGNA010000568.1 GCA_028292075.1 Rhodoferax sp.
CGCCAAGCGCGCAGAGGCGTACATGAAGGCTTCCGGCCTGGGCGATACCGCCTACTTCGGACCGGAACCCGAATTCTTCGTCTTCGACAGCGTGCGCTGGAAGAACGACATGTCGGGCTGCTTCGTGAAGATCGATTCCGAAGAAGCTTCGTGGAACACCGACAAGGAATACGAGCACGGCAACACCGGCCACCGCCCTGCCGTCAAGGGTGGCTACTTCCCGGTGCCACCGGTCGACAGCTTCCAGGACATGCGCTCCGAGATGTGCCTGATTCTCGAAGGCCTGGGCATCCCGGTCGAAGTGCATCACCATGAAGTGGCCAATGCCGGCCAGATGGAAATCGGCACCCGCTTCAGCACGCTGATCCAGCGGGCCGACTGGGTCCAGCTGCAAAAGTACGTGATCCAGAACGTGGCGCATGCCTATGGCAAGACCGCCACGTTCATGCCCAAGCCCATCGTTGGCGACAACGGCTCCGGCATGCACGTGCACCAGTCGGTCTGGAAAGACGGCAAGAACCTGTTTGCCGGCGACGGCTATGCGGGCCTGTCGGAATTCGCGCTGTACTACATCGGCGGCATCATCAAGCACGCCCGCGCGCTGAACGCCATCACGAACCCCGGCACCAACAGCTACAAGCGCCTGGTGCCTGGCTACGAAGCCCCGGTGAAACTGGCCTACTCGGCCAAGAACCGTTCGGCATCGATCCGCATTCCGTTCGTGGCCAACCCCAAGGGCCGCCGCGTCGAAGCGCGCTTCCCCGATCCACTGATGAACCCGTACCTGGGCTTTGCGGCCCTGCTGATGGCCGGTCTCGATGGCGTGGAAAACAAGATCCATCCGAGCGAAGCCGCCACGAAGGATCTGTACCATCTGCCGCCGGAAGAAGACAAGCTGATCCCGACCGTCTGCCACAGCCTCGACCAGGCGCTGGAGCACCTGGACAAGGACCGTGCTTTCCTGACCAAGGGCGGTGTCTTCACCGACGCCTACATCGATGCCTACATCGACCTGAAGATGACGGAAGTCACCCGCTTCCGCATGGCCACCCACCCAGTCGAATTCGACATGTACTATTCGCTGTAATGGGCTCTAGCCACCGGCTGCAACTTTCTGCAGCCGGTGCAATCGAAAGGGACGGCGCAGGCCGTCCTTTTTGCTTTTGGATATGCTTCGTCAAAGGCCTGCCGCATTGAGCACCTCGCCCCGCATCACGAGCCGCGCCCCAGAGCGCCAACCACATCCATGAAAACAGTCTGCATGCTGATCCTGACCTCCGTGGTCGCGGCCGCGTCGCTGCCAACGCAGGCGCAGGGCACGGTGTACCGCTGCGGCAACGAATACACCAACAACGTCAGGGACGCGAAGGACGCGCAGGCTCGCGGGTGCAAGCTGGTCGAGGGTGGCAATGTCACCATCATTCAGACCCCGCGCCAGGGGGGCACCGTGGGCAATTCTGCGGGCCCGGTTCGTGCGCCCACGGCCGCTCCGCCCTCCGACAACGCGGACCAACGCGCCCGTGACAGCGACACCCGCATGATCCTCGAGACCGAGCTGCGCAAAGCCGAGGCCCGCCAGGCTGAATTGCTGCGCGAGTACAACAACGGCGAGCCCGAGAAAATGGGCATCGAATCCCGCAATTACCAGAAGTACCTGGACCGGGTGGCCGAACTCAAGGCGTCGATCGCGCGCAACGACAGCGATATCGCCGGCATCAAACGCGAGATCGCTCGCCTGCCCTCACGTTGACTCATCCCTCCCAGGAAGGCCGTACCGCCGTGAAAAAGACCAATCCGTACATGGTTCGGTTTCAGTCCTTCGACCTGCTTGCCACGTTGGTGGCGGTGCTCGACAGCGGTGGCAAGGTGCTGTTTGCCAATGCGGCCCTCGAAGATGCCATCGGCACCTCGCGCCGCACCATCGAAGGCTCGCACTTTCCCGACTGCTTCACCGAGCCGCACATCCTGCAGAACGCGCTCGAAGGCGCGGGCAGCAACGAGTTTGCGGCCCTGCGCTACGACGCTTTCTTGAGGCGCCTGAACCACGAGCCGATGCCGGTGCACGTGATCGTTGCCCAGACCGAGCGGCCGGGCGAAATCATCATCGAGCTGCTGCCGCTCGAACAGCAGGCCAAGCAGGACCGAGAGGAGCGCCTCATCGACCAGGCGCAGGCCAACAAGGAGTTGATCCGCAAACTTGCGCACGAGATCAAGAATCCGCTGGGCGGCATCCGTGGCGCGGCGCAGCTGCTCGAGATGGAGATCGACTCGCGCGAACTCGTCGAGTACACGCAGGTCATCATTCACGAGGCCGACCGCCTGCAAAGCCTGGTCGACCGGCTCCTTGCGCCGCACCGCCGGCCGCACGTGGTGGGCGACGTGAACATGCACGAGGTCTGCGAGCGGGTGCGTTCGCTGATTCTGGCGGAGTTTCCGCGTGGACTGCGTGTGGTGCGCGACTACGACATTTCCATTCCCGAATTTCGGGGCGACCGCGAGCAGCTGATACAGGCCTTGCTGAACATCACCCACAACGCCGCGCAGGCCCTGGCCGAGCGCATTGCCGACGGCGATGCCGAGATCACTTTTCGCTCGCGCATTGCACGCCAGGTCACCTTCGGCAAGCAGCGATTTCGACTGGCACTGGAATTGCATGTCATCGACAACGGCCCGGGTGTTCCGGCGTCGATCAAGGACCGCATTTTCTACCCGCTTGTTTCGGGGCGCGAAGGTGGTTCAGGACTGGGGCTCACACTGGCGCAAACCTTTGTGCAGCAGCATCAGGGATTGATCGAATGCGAGAGTGTTGCGGGCCGCACGGATTTCAAACTATTGATACCACTGCCTTAGCCCGGGTCCGCCGGGCATGCGCAGTCTGACCCGAGGTGACAAAACACATGAAACCGATCTGGATAGTAGATGATGACCAGTCGATCCGTTTCGTGCTGGAAAAGGCGCTGCTGCGCGAAGATCTTCCCACGCGCAGCTTCACCAATCCGCGCGAAGTGCTCCAGGCGCTGGAGGTCGCGACGGACGAGGATGGTCCCCAGATTCTGGTGAGCGACATCCGCATGCCCGGCGGGTCGGGCCTCGATCTGCTGACCAAGGTGAAGGAGCTGCATCCTGGCCTGCCGGTGATCATCATGACCGCCTTTTCCGACCTCGACAGCGCCGTTTCGGCCTTCCAGGGCGGTGCCTTCGAATACCTTCCGAAACCCTTCGACCTGCCCAAGGCGGTGGAGCTCATTCGCCGCGCCGTCGAGGAAAGCCAGCGCGAGGAAGTGGCCGAGGAACGCATGGCCGCCGCGCCCGAGATGCTCGGCCAGGCGCCTGCAATGCAGGATGTTTTCCGTGCGATCGGCCGACTGAGCCAGAGCAACGTGACGGTGATGATCACCGGGGAATCCGGCTCCGGCAAGGAACTGGTGGCGCGCGCGCTGCACAAGCATTCACCGCGTGCCAACGGCCCTTTCGTCGCCATCAACACCGCGGCCATTCCTAAGGACCTTTTGGAGTCCGAGCTGTTCGGCCATGAACGCGGCGCCTTCACCGGCGCCCAGACCATGCGCCGCGGCCGCTTCGAGCAGGCCGAAGGCGGCACGCTGTTCCTCGATGAAATCGGCGACATGCCGTTCGATTTGCAGACGCGCCTCTTGCGCGTGCTGTCGGACGGGCATTTCTATCGCGTGGGCGGGCATCAGCCGCTGAAAGCGAATGTGCGCGTCATCGCGGCGACGCACCAGAATCTCGAACAAAGAGTGAAGGAAGGCCTGTTCCGCGAAGACCTTTATCACCGGCTGAACGTCATCCGCCTGCGTCTGCCGAGTCTGCGCGAGCGGCACGAGGACATACCGATTCTCGCGCGCCATTTCCTGGCGCAAAGCGCGAAACAACTAGGTGTCGAAGCCAAGCGCATGTCGGATAGCGCGATGCAGTTTTTATCGAGCCTGGACCTGCCGGGCAATGTGCGGCAGCTCGAGA